>JANXPQ010000269.1 GCA_025357235.1 Betaproteobacteria bacterium | reverse complement strand
GCCGGGCCGATCATCTCGAGCAGGAAGTCCTTCGGGTCCTTTCCGAGTTCAGCGGCCAGTTCCGCCACCATGGACTGCATGGCGAAGGCGTGCGGGATGTTGTTGACCGAACGGAACCAGCCGATGCGGGTCTGGGCGACGGCTTCGCCGGTTTCCAGACGCAGGTTGGGTACGTCGAACGGCGTGTCGATCAGGCCCAGCCCCAGTTCCAACGCGCTTTCACGCTTCGGATCCGGCATGAAGTTGGACATGAGCGAAGGCGAAACACTGCGATGGCGCCAAGCCACAACCTTGTTGTCCTTGTCCAGGCCGGCGGTGACATGCTGGTACGAAACGCTGTGGTAGAAGGAGTGATGGATGTCATCTTCACGCGTCCACACCACTTTGACCGGCGTGCCGCCCATCGCCTTCGACAAGATGGCTGCTTCCAGCGCAAAGTCGCACTTCGACTTGCGGCCGAAACCGCCGCCCAGCAGCGTAACGTTGACCTTGACGTCCTCTTCCTTCATGCCAAGGGTCTTCGCCACGTCGCCGCGCGTACCGCCGGGGCTTTGCACGCAGGCCCAGACTTCGGCCTTGCCGTCCTTGATCTGCACGGTGGCCGCGGGCGGTTCCATCGGAACATGGACGCCGTGCGGGATGTAGTACTCGTGCTCGATGACTTTCACCGCACCCGCGAGGGCCTTGTCTACGTCGCCTTCATTGCGCTCGATCTTGCCCGGCTTGCGCGCCTGGGCCTGCATCTTTGCCTTGTACGTATCCGAATCGTAGTTCGCGTTCGGACCGTCGTTCCAGGTGACATTCAGCGCTTCGCGTCCCTTGATCGCCGCCCAGGTGCTGTTGGCGATGACTGCGACGCCACCGAGCGGTGCAAACTTGGCGGGCATCGGGGTCGAGGGAATCTTCACGACCTTGATCACGCCCGGCACCTTCATGGCGGCTGCTTCGTCGAACGTCTTGACCTGGCCGAGAACGACCGGGGGACGCGCGACAACCGCGTACTTCATGCCGGGAACATGGATGTCCTGGGCGTACGTTGCTTTGCCCATGGTGATGTCGCGCAGGTCGGTGATCTGAACCTGGCCCTTGCCGATGTAGCGGAACTGCGACGGATCCTTGAGAGTCAGTGTCGACTCGGCGGGCGTCTTCAGCGCGGCGGCGGTAGCGGCGAGTTCGCCATAGCCCAGCGACTTGCCGG
Source organism: Betaproteobacteria bacterium (assembly GCA_025357235.1). Lineage (GTDB taxonomy): Bacteria > Pseudomonadota > Gammaproteobacteria > Burkholderiales > JACQAP01 > JACQAP01. The sequence goes on along the minus strand of JANXPQ010000269.1, from coordinate 7,332 downwards.
TGGGGGTATGGATGACCTTGTGGTTTTCGGCGCGGCATTCCATGTCGGAAACGCCCCAGGTCAGCGCGGCGGCGTGTTCCAGCATCTGCCTTGCAGCGGCACCGCATGCGCGCATCGGCTGCGTGAAGTGGCGGATGCTGCGCGAACCGTCCGTGTCCTGGTTGCCGTACTTCTGTTCGTTGCCTTCGGCTTGGACGATCTTGACCCGGGACCAGTCGGCTTCCATTTCGTCGGCGACGACCATCGGCAGGCTGGTGCGCGAGCCCGTTCCCATTTCGGAACGATGCGTGACGATCGTCACCGTGCCGTCCGTAGCGACGGAAACGAAGACATGCGGATCCCAGACTGCGCCACCGGGCATTCCACCTGCACCGGTTTTATATGCGTTGACGGAACCGCCGTCAGCGAACGTCAGCCCGGGTACGAACTGCGCGGCCAGGACGAATCCGCCCGTGCCGAGCATTCCCTTGAGCATATTGCGGCGGCTGACGTTCTCGACGTAGGCCGTGTGTTGAGTGGTTTTCATCTCAGGCCTCCTTCGCGGCGGACTTGATCGCCGAGAAAATGCGTTGATAGCAACCGCAACGGCAGATATTCCCGGACATGGCCGCGAGGATATCTTCGTCGGAGGGGTTCTTGTTCGTCGACAGCAGGCCGGCTGCATTCATGATCTGGCCGCACTGGCAGTAACCGCACTGGGGCACGTTCGCCGCGCGCCAGGCTTTTTGCACCGGATGGTTGCCATCGGCGGACAGGCCTTCGATGGTGGTCACGGCGTGATCGGACACATCCTTCATGACCGTCACACAGGAACGGACGGCCTTGCCGTCCAGGTGCACTGTACAGGCGCCGCACAATCCCGCGCCGCAACCGAACTTGGTCCCAGTCAGGGCGAGCTCATCGCGCAGATACCACATGAGCGGCATCTGCGGATCGCCGTCGTAACTCCTCTCTTGCTGGTTTACTTTGAGTTTCATTTGGTTAACCCTCCATCGAGCCTGAAATTTTTTAGTTTGTCTTGCCTGCATCGTGCCGCGCAGCAGCGGTACGTCAAAGGTTGAAAAGCTGCGCGGAAACTGTACTCCTTTGCGGGCGCGGATGTATAGCATGCGGCTCTTTTTTTTGCAGCTTTCCACGGCCGAAGTCAGGGGCGACCGAGATCTGCCGCTTCGCACAATGGAATCGGGCATCATTTCGAATGTGAAATCCACATTCCGAAATGCAAGATACAACCGCCATGCATTCCGCGTTATTTTTGTTGCGATGAGGCGGGCAATCATCGGCGCAGCTCTGCTGTGCACTGCGGCATCGAGCATCGCGACTCCCGCTTCGATGCCGGTGGAGGGCGACTATTGCCTGGCGGCTTCGAAACTGTACTATCCCACGCTCGGTGCGCCGGCGCACGACGAAACAGGCCTGATTACCAACGTTGTACTGCTGTTGGACGGGGCCGGCACCGATGCGAAATTTTCTTTCTGAAAGCACCAGAGATGCACTGTTCGGTCCGGGTCAGTCGCTTGATGCATCGCAATATTTCCTGACTCTTCCCGAGGGGACCGGGACGTCCGCGGAGGTCGTCCCGATGCAGTACCGCCTGGTGCTGGAGCATCTCGGCGTCAATCACCTGCGGATGATCATCGGCAATGCGGCGGGCGGCGGGCAGGCCTGGTTGTGGGCCAGCGCGCATCCTTACTTTCGTCGATGCGCTGGTCGAGATCGATTGCCTGGCTACGCAACCCCCGGTTCTCGCGGGTGACCGGCTTGCCGCCGTGCGGACGAAAACCATCGCGATCGTGGATGCGGAGGCGCTGACGCCAGACCGGCTCGCGATACTGGAAGATGAGGTTGCGCGCCTGAAACACGGCCGCTACGTCATCGTCCGTAACGATCGCGCAGGCGCATCCGCAGGCGCAATCTCGATGGTGCAGCAATGGAAAGCCATCCTGCCCGAATTGCTGGAGGTGCCGGAGAATCAATGAATCGCGGCGCGCGTGCATTGCGTAAAGCATGGATTTTCGCGACGCTTGAGTCCTGACCCTTTCCAGCATCGAAGCATTGCCTTGTCACCCGATTTCCAGCCCATCGTTCCCGCGGCGGCGTCATTCAGCGCCGACGGCACGCTTTACTCTCCGCAGTTCGACGACGTATATGCCTCTTCCCAAGGCACGCTGGCGCAGGCGCAGCATGTTTTCCTGAACGGCAACGACCTGCTGGAACGCTGGAACAAGTCCGGTTCTTTCACCATCGTCGAGACCGGATTCGGGGCCGGGCTCAATTTTCTGGCGACGTGGCGGGCATTGCGGAATGCCGCGGCCGACAGCCGGCTGCATTTCGTGTCGGTGGAGAAACATCCTTTCCATGGGCGGGACCTCGAGCGCATCCACGAGCGTCATCCGGAACTGAGGGAGATGTCCGCGCAACTGCGTGAGCGCTATCCGCCATTGCTGCCCGGATTTCATCGTCTGCACTTCGACGGCGGGCGGGTGACATTGACGTTGCTGTTCGGGGATGCGGCCCTGATGCTGCATCAGCTGCAAGCCCGGGCTGATGCGTTTTTCCTCGACGGTTTCGCGCCGTCGAAAAATCCGCAGATGTGGAGCAAGGAAGTCTTTGCGGAACTGGCAAGGCTGGCGCGTCCGGATGCAACGCTTGCGACTTACACGGTTGCGGCTGCGGTTTGCCACGGACTGACCGAGGCCGGGTTCGAAGTCGGGAAGCGCGCAGGATTTGCGAACAAGCGGGAAATGCTTTGCGGCCGGTTCCGTGGGGCAGCGGCAGACGCACCGTTGCGCAATGAAAGGCGCGCGATCGTGATCGGCGCCGGATTGGCGGGCACTGCCTGCGCGCAGCGTTTGGCGGAGCGCGGATGGAGCGTGCAGCTGATCGAACGCCACCGGGCACCCGCGCAGGAAGGCTCCGGCAATCCTGCGGGTCTGGTGCGCCCGGTGTTCTCGCTGGACTGGAACACGCACAGCCGCTTTACCTCGGCTGCGTTTCTTTACGCGAGCCGGCATCAGGCAGCGCTGGAGGAAGCGGGCATGGGTCCGATTCATGGTGAAGGAGGCGTATTGCAACTGGCCCGCGATGCCAATCATTTCGACAAACAGCAGCGCATCATCGAGCAGTTCTCGTTATCTGCCGATCTGGTGAAAGTCGTGCAGACCCGCGAGGCGGCAGAGCTTGCAGGCGTGCCGGTCGCCGGGCCGGCATGCTGGTTTCCCCAGGCCGTCTGGGCGAATCCCGCCAGCATGTGCCGCTCGAATCTCGATGGTTCCGGCGGATTGGTCAGCTGTCTCTACGGGCACGACGTTGCCTTACTTCGGCGAACCGATGGCCGCTGGGAAGTTCTCGACGGCGCCGGAGAAGAGTTGGCCAGCGGGCCGGTTGTCGTACTTGCCAATGCCAACATGGCGATCCGGTTTTCCCAGGCGGCCTGGTTGCCGCTGCGGCCGGTGCGAGGGCAGATCAGCCTGATGCGGCAACAGCCCGGTCGGAATCTCAGAATCGCCGTCTGCAGGGAGGGCTATGTAACGCCGGCAATTGATGGCGCGCATTGTATCGGCGCCAGTTTCAATGAAGAGATGGCCGAACCGAAAATGCGGACCGAGGATCAAATGGCGAATCTGCAGCGGCTCGAAGCGATGCTGCCTGGATTCGGGGAAGGCATCACCTCTGAAATGCTCGGCGGACGCGTTGCATTCCGGGGGATGAGTTTCGACCGGCTGCCGGTACTCGGAGCGCTGCCGGGGGAGGGGCAGGACGGCCTGTTCACCTGCCTTGCCTTGGGATCGCGCGGCATGACCTGGGCCGCGCTGGCGGCGGAAATTGTCGCGAGCCGCATCACCGGCGAACCCATGCCGGTCGAAGGCAGTCTGCTCAACGCGCTCGATCCGGTGCGATTCCTGAAGAAAAAGCGCTGAGGAACGAATCAGTTTTTACAGATGCCCGCTTGGGTGATCCACGCGTTGAGTTCATCGGCCGCCGACGAGGCAATGTCGGAGAAGGCCGCCGCAGCGCCCGCTGCGTTCGGCGTCGGGACCGGTTTTTCGATGCGGAATTCGCGCACCAGCGCCCGCTCGGTGGTTGCGGTATCGGTCAGCGTCGCGCGCATGTGCATGACCGCGCGGCTGTTCTGTTCACTGGTGAAGATCTGGCTGAATTCCGACAGGAATAGTGTCAGGCTGCATTTCGCCTGCCTGCCGCGCACGGACGTCCCGTTTCCGACCGACTGGCGCAGGCGTATCGTCAGCATGTGTGCCGGCGGGCCGGCCCAGCGGCTCGCGGAATAAGGCGTCAGGATGCGCGCGTTGCGATATTCCAGCCGGTACAGCATTTCCGTGGTACTCAGCCACTCCGCTGCCCGAATGTCGGCGAGAAAGACATCCTGTCCGGCCGGCGGAGACACCGCGGCGGGAATTCCGAAATCGTAGATTTCAACCTGCTGTTTGTCGCCAGTGGCGCAACCGGTCAGCAAAAAAACCGCAAGGAGCATGATCGGTGTTTTCATTTTCGTGCACCGTTGAATCCGGGTTCGCCCGGTCCTGGTTGCGGCCGCTGGCGCCCGAACACCAGGCTCTGCGGCTCGCGTTCGATCTGCAGCATCAGCCGGTGGAAATCCTGCGTATCCTGGCCGAGCTGCTCGACGAGTTGATTGACTCTCGGCAGCGTGCTGTCGGTTATTTCCGACGAAATTTCGGTGCCCAGTTTATCGAGTTTGTCCGAGAGCTGGCGCATGTTGGCAAGCACCTTGCGCGAATCCTCGACGACCGGCGTGACCGAACTGGTGGCCTGCTCGATGTTTGCCAGCGATCTGCGCAGGCTCGCCTGGTTGTCCTCATCGAGAAATTTTTTCGCGCGCTCGGTGACCTCGGGAATCGCGCGCAACGCGGGCTCTAGTTGCGCGGACGCCTTTTCGAAATTGGCCAGCGTGTTGTCGATGCGCGACTGGTTGGTTTCGCTCGCAATCTTGTTCAAGCGGTCGAGCAGCTCGGATGCCTGCTGCAGCAAGGCCTTGCTGGATTGCGCAAGGTCGTCGAACACATTGCCGCGCACCTCGATGCGTGCGAGGCCGCCGGCCGGGAACTGTATGGGAGCGGGATTCGAGCCGTCGTCATCCAGCACAACGTAGGCGATCCCGGTCAACCCCTGATAGCCGATCTGCGCAAATGTGCCGCGCGTGATCGGCACGCTGTCGTCCAGTAGCACCCGGATCAGGATGATCTTGGAATCCTTCGGGTCGATTGAAATATCGTCGACTTTGCCGATCTCGACGCCCCGGAAGCGGACCGTGGCCTGCCGGTTCAGCCCGTTGACCGGAAATTTTGAAACGACCAGATAGTTGCTATAGCTTTTGATGTCGCCGCGAAACCAGATGAAGGTTGCTGCCAGGGCGATGCCGAGCAAGATGGTAAACAAGCCGGTGAGCAGGGCGTAAGAGCGGCTTTCCATATCAGGTCGGGTGGGGCACCGGCTGCGCCGTGCCGAAAAAACTGGCGATAAAAGGATGCTTGTTGTTCCTGACCTCGTCCAGCGGACCATCGGCAACGATACGGCCCTCGGCAAGCACGGCTACACGGGTGGCCAGCGTCGACAGCGTGTCCACGTCGTGCGTGACCATGAACACCGTCAGCCCGTGCTCGTGCGATAGCGACTGTATCAGGTTGACGAAACTGCGGCTGCGATCCGGATCCAGGCCGGACGTGGGCTCATCCAGGACCAGCAATTCCGGGTCGAGCGCCAGCGCCCGTGCCAGCGCGACGCGCTTTATCATCCCGCCGGAAAGTTCGGCCGGCATCTTGCCGGCATGGCGGGGCTCTATTTCCACCAGATTCAGTTTCAACATCACCAGGTCGCGGATCAGGCGCTTGTCCAGGCTGCGCAATTCGCGCAAAGGCAGGGCGATGTTGTCGAACACGCTCAGTGCCGAGAACAAGGCACCGGCCTGGAACAGCGTACCGAAACGCCGTTGCATGGCCAGGCGTTTGCGGCGTTGCGCGTGCAGCGGATCGATGCCGAACAATTTCACGGTTCCACGCGCCGGCGCATCGAGCCCGATGACAACGCGCAGCAGCGTGGTCTTGCCGCTGCCCGAGCCGCCGACCAGGCCGACGATTTCGCCAGCATCGACCCGCATGGCCAGATCGCGATGAATGGTCTGATCGCCGCGCTTGGTCCAGAGGCCTTCGATGTCGATTACCGGTTCGGCCATCAGTCGAAGCCCACGCTCCTGAACATGATCGCGAATATTGCGTCGAGCAGGATGACGAACGTTATCGCAGCGACGACCGAGGTCGTGATCGAATTCGACACGCTTTCCGTATTGGGTTTGGTGCGCAATCCGAAGTGGCATGAAATCAGGGCGATCACCATGCCGAAGCTAAGTGTCTTTACCCCGGCAATCCAGAGATTGTCCGCGGAGACGACTTTGCGCAGCGAGCCGAGGAAAAAGAGGACGTCGATGCCGAGTTGGGCTTTCGCAGCCAATGCACCGCCCACCAGCGCGGCCGCAATGGCCCACAGGGAAACCAGGGGCATCGCCACGGCCAGACCGATGACCTTGGGCAGCACGAGGCGCGAGACCGGCGAGATCCCCATGGTGATCATCGCGTCTATTTCCTCGGTTACCCGCATGACGCCGATCTGCGCGGTCATTGCCGAACCGGAACGGCCTGCGATCAGGATGGCAACCAGCAGCGGCCCGAGTTCGCGGATGATCGAAATGCCCAGCAGATTGACGATGTAGACGCCGGCGCCGTAAGCCTTGAGGGTATCGGCCGTGAGATAGGAAATGACCACGCCGATCAGAAAGCCGACCAATGCGGTCACCGGCATCGCCAGCGCGCCGACCTTATATATGGTCGCGGAGATTTCCCGCCACGGAATTTGCCGGGGATGCATGAGCAGATAGATCGCATCCAGAACGAGCTGGCCAATAAGCGAAACAATGGCCAGAACGTGCTCGAGGAACCGGGATTCCCGGCGCCCGAGGAAAACGAGCGGGGCCAGCAGGTCCGGACGCCAGCGTGCCGCTTCCACCGGGGGAACTGCAGCGACTCGCGCCAGGATGGCTGCATGTTCGGCCTTGACCTGGGCGGTGCTGCGCCTGTCGCCGCCCCAGGCCCGCCAGATCAATAATGCGCCGGTGCTGTCCAGCGCATCTATCTGCCGCAAATCCCATTTCAGCGTCGGGTCGGCGGAAACGGATTTCAGTGCCCTGAACAAGCGGCCAATCGACGGCCTGAGCGCGGCCAGCGTCCAATCGCCGGAGAGCATGACGACACGCTCGCCACCGACTTTTGTAGTGAGTTGAACGGCGCCCGATTTCATTAAAAA
>JANXPQ010000265.1 GCA_025357235.1 Betaproteobacteria bacterium | reverse complement strand
ATTTCCGCCGGTGTCTCGAACAACAGCTACCGCGGCCTGGTGAAAATAGGCGCGAAAGCGCAAGGCGCGCGCAACTTCTCGCAATGCGATTCCATGCTGATCGGCGACAAGTGCGGCGCAAATACCTTTCCCTACATCCAGGTCAACAACAACACAGCGAAGGTCGAGCACGAGGCATCGACTTCGAAGATCGGTGAAGACCAGTTGTTCTATTTCGCCAGCCGCGGCATCGGCGCCGAAGACGCGGTGTCGATGATCATCAACGGTTTCGTGCAGGACGTATTCGTGCAATTGCCGATGGAGTTTGCGGTCGAGGCGACCAAGCTGCTCGGCCTCAAACTGGAAGGAAGCGTGGGATGATCAGGAACAACGCCCCGGCCCTGCTGGAGGTTCGCGATCTCACTGCGAAGATCGACGAGCGAACCATCCTCAAGGGCATCAATTTCACGGTGCGGGCGGGCGAAGTGCACGCCATCTTGGGCCCGAACGGCTCGGGAAAAAGCACGTTCGCCAAGGTTCTGTCCGGCCATCCGTCTTACCTTGTTACCGGCGGCGAAGTGTTGTTCGAGGGTAAAAACCTGCTCGGGCTCACCCCGGAAGAGCGGGCGCGTGCCGGTATATTCCTCGGTTTCCAGTATCCGATCGAAGTGCCGGGCGTGACGAATAGTTCCTTTCTGCGCCTGGCCTACAACACCGTCCAGGGCGCCCGTGGCGCGGATGAACTCGATCCGCTGGAGTTCGACGATTTCGTGCGCGAGAAAATGAAGCTGCTGGAAATGGATCCGGCTTTCCTCGACCGCAGCGTCAATGCCGGTTTTTCCGGCGGCGAGAAGAAGCGCAACGAAATCCTGCAAATGGCCTTGCTGGCGCCGAAGCTGGCGATTCTCGACGAAACCGATTCAGGCCTGGATATCGACGCGCTGCGCGTCGTCGCCAACGGTGTGAACAAACTGCATACGCGGGAAATCGGCCTTGTGCTGGTAACCCATTACCAGCGGCTGCTCAATTACATCGAACCCGATTACGTTCACGTCATGGAGGGTGGCCGCATCATCAAGACCGGCGACAAGTCCCTGGCGCTGGAACTGGAAGCCCGTGGCTACGACTGGGTAGCTGCCGAATTCAAGCGCAGGGCCGCGGCGTGATGCATGTAGAGAGCCGCAACAACTACCTGGACAACCTGCTGCACGGCCGCGAGGCGGTTGCGGATGCGGGGAGCACCTGGCTGCGCACGCTGCGCATGCGCGCGGTCGAGCGTGCCAATGAATTGGCCGTTCCGACGACGCGCGACGAGGAGTGGCGTTTTACCGACCTGTCGCCGCTTTACAAGATTTCCTTTCAGCCGGTTCTCAGTGCAGGTATTCCAGAAGAGCCGCAGATCGATGCTTTCGTGATTCCCGAAGCTCAGACGCGGCTGGTCTTCGTGGACGGGCGTTATTCGGCTGAACTGTCGTTCGTGACGCCGAATGACGGCGTGACTCTCGGCAATCTTGCCGGAATGTCGAAAACCACCGACGCCATGGCGGAAATGCATCTGGCAAAGCTTGCTTTGATAGACGGCGATGCTTTCGCCGCGGTCAACACTGCTTTCCTGCGCGATGGCGCCGTGATTCATGTCGCCCGCGGCCGCGTCTTGAGCGCGCCGATCCATCTGCTGTTTGTCGCCACCAGCAAGGACAGCGCGGCCCATCCCCGCGTGCTCGTGGTCGCCGAGGCTGGTGCGCGATGCACTGTCGTGGAAGATTTTGTCGCCGTGGTTGATGGGGCCTACCTGACCGATGCGGTGAGCGAGATCCATATCGCCGAGAATGCCCGGGTTTCCCACATCAAACTGCAGCGTGAAGCGCCAACCGCATTCCATATTGCCAATACCTCGGTCAGGGTGGCACGCAGCGGCCACTACACGACCTGGACAGTAGCGCTGGGCGCGCGTATTTCCCGGCACAACCTTTCGATCGTGCAGGCGGGTGAGGGGACGGAATTCTCCATCGACGGCCTGGCGTTGATCAGCGGTCGGCAACTGGCGGACATGCACAGCAGCATCGACCATGCGCATGCGCACGGGCGCAGCCGGCAATTGCACAAGACCGTGGTCGGCGGCGGCGCGCATGCCGTATTCAACGGCAAGATTCTGGTGCGCCAACGCGCCCAGCAGACGGACTCCGGACAACAATCCCGCAACCTGCTGATCTCCGACAAGGCGCATGTCGATACCAAGCCGCAGCTGGAGATCTTCGCCGATGACGTCAAGTGCGCGCATGGCGCCACAGTCGGCCAGATAGAAGCCGATGAGTTGTTCTATCTCAAGAGCCGCGGTTTGTCCGATACGGCGGCCCGCAATCTGCTGACTTACGCATTCGCCGCGCAGATCATCGAACGCATCCCGGTGAAGTCCCTGGTGGACCAGTTGAAAAAAGCCGTCCTCGAACAGACGCAAACGAGAGAGCCAGTATGACCTCCAGCAGTTCCGCACTTCAGGCAGTTCGTCCGCCCGGCGCCCTCGATGTCGAGCGCATTCGTGCCGATTTCCCGATACTGAAACTCAAGGTCAACGGCAAGCCGCTGGTATACCTGGATAACGCTGCCAGCAGCCAGATGCCCCAACAGGTCATCGACCGCCTGGTGCGCTACCAGACGGCGGAACACGCCAACATCCATCGCGGCGTGCACTATCTGTCGGAAACCGCGACGGCGGCCTACGAGGGGGCGCGCGTCAAGGTCCAGCGCTTCATCAATGCGAAGGAAGCGCGCGAAGTCATCTATACGCGCGGAACCACCGACTCGATCAATCTGGTGATGCACGGATACGGGCGGGCGTTCATCGGGGCAGGCGACGAAATCGTCGTCTCCCAGCTCGAACACCACTCCAACATCGTGCCCTGGCAGATGCTGTGTGAAGAGAAGGGCGCGAAGCTGCGGGTAATTCCCTGCAACGACGCCGGCGAATTGTTGCTGGACGAATATCGGAAACTGTTCAACGGCCATACCAAACTTGTCGCGATCACCCACGTCTCCAATGCACTCGGCACCATCAATCCGGTCAAGGAGATGATTGCGACCGCACACGGGCATGGTGTGCCTGTACTGATTGACGGCGCGCAGGCGATCCCGCACATGAAAGTTGACGTGCAGGATCTCGATTGCGATTTTTATGCTTTCTCCGCCCACAAGATGTGCGGGCCGACCGGCATCGGCATCCTCTACGGAAAAGCGGCCCTCCTTGAAAAGATGAAACCGTTCGAAGGCGGCGGCGACATGATCCTGTCGGTCACTTTCGAAAAGACCACCTATAACGTGATTCCGCACAAGTTCGAAGCCGGGACGCCACCGATCGCGGCCGGGATCGGCCTGGGCGCGGCGATCGATTACCTGGAAAGCGTGGGCATGGGCCGGATTGCCACACATGAACACGATCTGATCACTTACGCGACCGAGGCCTTCAAGGAGCTGAAGGATGTGCGTCTCGTCGGCACGGCGCGGGAGAAGGCCGGTGTGCTGTCGCTTACCATGAAAGGCGTGCATCCGCACGACGTCGGCACCATCCTCAATGAGGAAGGCATCGCGGTGCGCACCGGACACCACTGTGCGCAACCGGTCATGCAACGGTTCGGCATTCCGGCGACCGCGCGTGCGTCGTTCTATCTCTACAACACCCGATCCGAGGTGGATGAGTTGGTGGCGGGCATCCACAAGGTCCGCAAGATATTCGGCTGAGCCTTGCAGATCGCGCAACTCTCGCCCTCGAAGGCGATGCTGCCGACCTTGTCGCCATCGAGCTTCAG
>JANXPQ010000243.1 GCA_025357235.1 Betaproteobacteria bacterium | reverse complement strand
GCAGAGAACGGCTTGATCGGCCCGGCGATAGCCCCTTCAAGTGGCGATCTGTCCGCACGCAGCCCCCGTCCCAAGCTCATACCCACAGAGATCTGACCTCTGGGGGTCCCACTTCACCCTGCGCGCAAGGCGCGCGCAAGGATGCTTCTCCGATACGGCGGATAAGCAGACGCACGTACTTCTGGACGTAATACAATCCTTGAACGACATAATAGGTCTCGCCTTTCGGCCGTCGGTCCACCTTGACAACCGCCCCATCATTGTCTCGCTCGACTAAACGGCATTGCGCATCGCCGGCTCACTGGTGAGTTGGTCAGACGCCGTGTTCTCGGGAGGTCGTCAACCTTCGTGAACTGACGGTTCCCAGACTAGTGCGCTGACCGCATCGTATTGAGCCCATCGTACCGGAAGGTCCGGCGTGCATCACTGACCCGGAACTTCCAGTCGATGGTGCGGCCCGCGGCCTCGGCAGAGCGGCGCCACAACCCAAGCCCGATGCTGCCTTAGACCTGCAGCACGTTGACGACAGTCCATCGCGAGTAGAGGCACGCCAGGTCCTTCATGCCCACGCGAAACTGGTTTCGGCTTTTGGTTGTCGGAGCGGTCGAGGCGTTCATAAGTTTCACCGAGGGATCGTAGTAGACGACTCCTGCACTCATCGCCTGGAGAAAGAGTTCGAACGTTGTCCCCTCGCCAAGCCCCACGATATCCCCATAAAAGAATGCGACGTTCGGGCTCTTCCGGCAGAGCGCCGGCACATAGACTGCATACGCATGCTTGGTTTGCCAACGGTTAAGCAGCTTGGCAAAAGACCATGATGCTGCCACCTCCCCCGATTCTGAAAGAAGAACAAGCCCTCCTGAGGCGTCTGAGACAGTGCCCCGGCTGAACCCGACCAGTTCCAGGTGCAGGTGGGTCATGTGATGACCCGGCTTGCCTACGTGGTATCGTCCTCCGAAATTGAATCGATCGGCTTTTTGATTTTGGTCGGGATAGCCGAACCGGCGGACGAATGCTTCAGGCTTTTCCGAGTGGTAAAAACCACCATCCGGCTCGGGCGTAAGTAGCGTCACCGCCTTGCTGGTCAACCGATCGAATCTCGTAGCCCCGCAGTGCTTGATCTCCCACCCCAAGAAGTCAGGCTTGGATTTGCTGTTAGGCACCACCCCGAATTCAGCTTCGAGAGTATAGCCGCCGGCATTTGGGTCCGCGCATAGCTTTGCGACGCCTTGTTTGTTCAGACGCTTGCCTTCAATCCAACCCGCCAAGTGGATACGGCGGAGCTCGGCCAGCACGCGGCGCTTGGCGAGAGGGCCTTCTTCTGCGATGGGGAACTCGAGCAGTACACCGAAACTGTCCGCCGACGCTTGGCGAAGTGCCTCGATCCACGACGCCGACGCCCTGACCACATAGCCAAGGATCCGGCTGTTCGAGGTTACACCGAGGAAGAGAACTCGCGGCTGGTCGCCGGGCCGCAAAAGATCGGACGGGGCTGAGTGGCATCCTTTCAAAAAACCCGACAGCCGCACCTCCGGGTACTGCGGGTAGTAGACAAGCTGCGTTTGCGGAGCCTCGATCGCATGACCGTCGCTAGACAGCCACCACAGATCGAACCGCGACTTGAGGATGTACTGATCCGTCGTGTCCTTTTTGAGTTCCTTTTTCACCTGGCCTGTCGGGAACAGGTTCAAGGCCGCCAGACTGCTGCCGAGGTAGATCTGGTTCTTCGAATTGTTGTTCTTCGCCAACACCTTCGCGAAGAGACGCCGGCAGCCCGCCGCCGTGAAGAGGCGGACTAGTTCGTTGATTTCCATCAGCGGTCACGCGGCTCGAGGTTAGTGGTCACTGCTCCTGACCTTCCACAACCAGGGTCAGGGATTTGCTCCTCAGCCAGCGGCCGATGTCGCGCATGAGCGGGGGAAAGGGTAGCCGCACGGGTCCCCTGAGAGCGCATTCCCAGATCTCAAGGACTCGCCATCCGCGTTGCCTGAGTTCCTTGCGAACGCGCTCATCGCGCCGGCGGTTGGCCATGATCTTGTCGCGCCAAAAGGCGGCACGGGACTGCGGCCACTTGAAGAGCACGCATTCGTGCGCGTGCCAGAAGCACCCGTTGATCAGCACTACGGCCCGGAAGCGAGGGAAGACCAAATCCGGCCGCCCCGGCAGGCTGGCACCGTGGAGGCGGAAGCGGAAACCGCTTCGATGCAGCGCGCTGCGGATCAGGATCTCCGGAGCGGTGTCCCGCCCTCGAATCCCCGCCATCATCCTGCTGCGCACCACCGGTGAGACCACGTCCGCCATGATGGTCGAGAGTTTATCTCATGTTCGTCCTGGAGATTTCGGCGACGAGACGCTAGTCTCGGGGAATCTCATGTCAGGGGGCTCTGGCAACGTGCGTCGGATGACAACTTCAGAAGACAGGAACGTCCTCGCGCTCCCGCCGTCCGCACATCGGGGGTCCAAAGCGGAGCTCACCTTCCGCTTCATCGACCTCTTCGCCGGGATCGGTGGTCTACGACTAGCTTTCGAAGCCATCGGCGGCCGGTGCGTATTCACATCCGAGTGGGACTTGTACGCGCAGAAGACCTATCGCGCCAATTTCGGGGATGATCCGATCGCTGGTGACATTCGCGAGGTGGAGGTCCCGAAAATCCCGGACTTCGACGTGCTGCTCGCGGGTTTTCCCTGC
>JANXPQ010000177.1 GCA_025357235.1 Betaproteobacteria bacterium | reverse complement strand
CTTGAGTCCCGAACGCGCGCGTTTGAATTCGGCATAGACTTGCTCCAGCGTGAGGCCGCGCAGCTGCTCGCGTTGCTTCTCGGCAATGGGGTTCATCCCCATCGCGACCTTGCCTAAGAGCTTCTGTGCTTCTTTGCGCGCCTGCTCGACGGTCAATTCGCCGTAGCGGCCCAACGTGATCCGGCGCACCTTCCCCTCAATGCGCTTCTCCACAATGAACGAAGTCGCGCCGCTTGCGGTCACACGCACCGCGAAGCTTTTGAGTTCGGCATCGCGATAGAATGCTTGGCCGGTAGCAGGGGCGGTGAGGCGGTCAACGACGGTCTTGGTGAGCTTGACCGTTTGATTCGTGCTCCGTGTAGACGCCATGTAGACACCCGGCTTCAAAGTGTGAAAAAGTTATTCACAGCCAGTATAACTTCAAAGTTTTAAAGAACAGGAACTTTAGTACAGTTTCAAACTGCTTAAAATTTGTGCAAATGACGCTGGAACAAGTTTGTAATCAAAAGGTCGCGGGTTCGATTCCTGCTGTCGGCACCAATGATTCGATTTGCCAACTTTCTTAGGTGCGATGACGCCATGCTCAAGGCTGCTCTCATGTTTGTGTTGACGATGATTGCCGCAGGCGCGCTGGCGCAAACCGGCAATGCGCCGCCGCTTTCGCTCGACGTGGCCCAGCAGCGTGCCCGGTTTGCCCGCGACCAGATGAACTCCGCGGACGACAAGGCGAAGGCTGCAGAGAGGAAAGACAAGGCGGCGCAAAAGCGTCTTGAGGACGCCAAGGCCCAGGCAGATCAGGCGGCGAAACAGCTTCAGGAGACTCAGGCCGACCTGGCCAAGGCGCGCGAGCGGCATGATCAGGCTTACCAGGATCTCAGGCGCGCCCACGACGCCCTCCAGGAGTCGAATAAAAAGCAGTAGTATTTTCCCGCCTATCCGCGGCTCGGTTTCTTTCCCAGTTTTCGCTGCAGCGTGCGGCGATGCATGTTGAGGGCGCGAGCCGTCGCCGACACGTTGCCGGTATTCTCCGACAATACTTTCTGAATGTGCTCCCATTCCAGCCGCTCTACCGACAGCGGTTGCGAACTTACCTGCGCGCCCGCATCGCCCTGATCGCGCCTGAAGGCGGCAACAATCTCGTCGGCATCGGCCGGCTTCGGCAGGTAATGGGTCGCTCCCAGCTTGATCGCTTCCACCGCGGTGGCCACGCTGGCAAAGCCGGTCAGCACCACGATGCGTATTCCCGGGTTGCGCTGCTTCAGGCGTTCGACCAGGGCAAGCCCGGATCCGCCCGGCATCTTCAGGTCTACAACTGCGAAGTCGTGCAATCGATGCCCGATGACCGTCAGCGCATCCTGAAACTCCCGCGCCGTTTCCACTTCGTAACCTCGCCTGCGCAGCGCGCGCGCGAGGATCTCGACAAACACCGCGTCGTCATCCACCAGCAGCAATTGCGCAGATCCTGCGCTCATGCGGGGACCAAGGGACTCGCCAGGGGAATGGTCACGCGGGTGCAGCCGCCGCCGCCATCGCGATTGAACAACGCAACGCTGCCGCCCAGGCGATCGACTGTCGCATTGGCCAGAAACAGTCCGATACCGCGGCCTTCCGATTTTGTGCTGATCGGCCTGCGCCCGGCCTGAACCGAAATTTCTTTAGTGACGCCAGGCCCGCGGTCGCGCACTTCGATGGTCAGAGCGTCAGTGCTCCAGGAAGCTTCGATTTCCACTTCATGGGGCGAGGCGTCCGCAGCGTTGTTGAGTATGTTAATCAGCGTCTGGCTGATGGTTTCCCCGCCGATGATATCGGGCACTGCGCCAATTCCCTGCCAGTTCACCGCGAGTTTCACCTGCGGGCGCAGCAAGGTCCATTTCTCGATCACCCCGTCGAGCAAGGCCTGCACATTCTGCCGGCTGGCGTGCTCCGCGCGCGCCTGACCGGCCGCCGTGGTCAACCCCGTGATGATGCGTTTGCAATTGTCTACCTGCGCACGCAGAAGCTGCAGGTTCTGCCCCAATCCCGGCACGGCGCGATGATCGTTTTCCATCTCCCGGCTGAGCACGGCGATGGTGGCCAGAGGCGTGCCGAGTTCGTGGGCGGCACCGGCGGCAAAGGTGCCGAGTGCGAGCACCTGCTCGTCGCGCAGCGCGCGTTCTCTCGCTGCAGCAAGTTCGCGATCGCGCGCGCGGATCGATGCCGACATCGTGGTCACGAAGCTCGCGATCAGGACGGCGCTGACCAGGAATGTGATCCACATCCCCAGTATGTGCAGGTTGAATGCGTTGGAATGCATCGAGTGATCTTGTCCCAGCGGCCGGAAGAAGAACAGGAGCAGCGTGTAGCACGATACGGTCAGGCCGGCCATAGACCAGGCGTACCGCGCCGGCAATGCCGCAGCGGCAATCGTCAGCGGTAGCAGATACAGCGAAACGAAGGGATTGGTCGATCCGCCGCTCAGGTACAACAGCACGGTCAGGCAAGCGACATCCGCAAGCAGCTCGAAGAAAAGTTCGGCATCGCCGACCGCACCGCCCTGGCGCAATCTCAACCACGTCCTCACGTTGACGGCAATGAGTACTGCGATGACCATGCCCATCGGCGCGAGCGCCAGCGGGGTATCCAGCAGCCAGACCGCCACTGCTATGGCGAGAATCTGGCCGGCGATCACGATATTGCGCAGCAGGAACAGACGCTGCAGATTGGGCATGGCGTTGACCGTATTCATGGCGGGCTGCGAATGAAGGGAAAGCCGGGATTTTATTCGATCGGAGGCGCCGGTCGCTCTGCGGCAAACGGTGGCAGGCCGATGCTTGTTCCGGTATCGGAATCCCTTGCATCCCGGAATGCCGCGCCGGGGCAGCGGCGCAGACCTTTGCGGTATACTTCCCGCGCTTCCGGCGGTCGGCAATCTTTCTATTTTCTGCTGGTTATCCAATTGGCTTGCTACAGCATGCTGTGCATGCGGGTAATGCGGCGTGCCGGTTTGAGTACGGGTCTCACAAGTTAGCCAAAGGTCAGCGATGAAAATTCACGAGTACCAGGCGAAGGAAATCCTCCGGAATTACGGCGTCATCACCCCTCGCGGGGCGGTTTGTTTTAGTGTCGACGAGGCAGTGGCCGCGACGAGCAAACTCGGCGGCAAGGTCTGGGTAGTGAAAGCCCAGATTCATGCCGGCGGGCGCGGCAAGGGCGGCGGGGTCAAGGTCGCCAAATCCGTCGACGAAGTGCGCGAGTGGGCGTCCAAAATCCTCGGCATGCAGCTCAAGACCCATCAGACCGGAGCCGACGGCCAGAAGGTGCGGCGCCTGCTGGTCGAAGAGGGGGCCGATATCCGCAAGGAGTTGTACATCGGCCTGGTCGTGGACCGCAGCACGCAGGAGGTCTGCGTGATGGCATCCTCCGAAGGCGGCATGGACATCGAAGAGGTTGCCGCGCACACGCCGGAAAAAATCCACAAGGTATTCGTCGATCCGCAGACGGGATTGGCCGATGCACAGGCCGACGACCTGGCGCGCAAGATCGGCATTCCCGACGCAAGCCTGCCGCAGGCGCGTGCGATGTTGAAAAGCCTGTACAAGGCGTTCTGGGATACCGACGCATCGCTGGTGGAGATCAATCCGCTGATCCTGACCGGCAAGGGCGACGTGATTGCGCTGGATGCCAAGATGACTTTCGACGACAACGCCCTCTACCGGCACGAAGACATCGTCGCCATACGCGATCTGGACGAAGAGGATCCCGCCGAAATCGAAGCATCCAAGCACGGTCTGTCCTATATCTCGCTCGACGGCAACATCGGTTGCCTGGTCAACGGTGCCGGCCTGGCCATGGCGACCATGGATACCATCAAGCTGTTCGGCGGCGAACCCGCCAATTTTCTCGACGTAGGGGGCGGGGCGACCACCGAGAAAGTCACCGAGGCGTTCAAGCTGATGCTGCGCAATCCCGGCCTTCGCGCCATCCTGGTGAACATTTTCGGCGGCATCATGAAGTGCGATGTCATCGCCACCGGCGTGGTCGAAGCGGCCAGGCAGGTGAAGCTTGCGGTACCCTTGGTGGTGCGCATGAAGGGCACCAACGAAGATCTCGGCAAGAAAATCCTCGCTGAGTCCGGCCTGCCGATCATCTCGGCAAACAACATGACGGAGGCCGGACAGAAAGTGGTCGCCGCAGCCAAGGGAGCGCGCTGATGTCCATCCTCGTCGACAAGAATACCAGGGTCATCACCCAGGGCATCACTGGCAAGACCGGGCAATTCCATACCCGGACCTGCCGCGATTACTCCAATGGCAAGAACTGTTTTGTCGCCGGCGTCCATCCGACCAAGGCCGGGCAGGATTTCGAGGGCATCCCGATTTTTGGCTCTGTGCGGGAAGCGAAACAACAGACCGGCGCCAATGTTTCGGTGGTGTATGTTCCGCCGCCCGGCGCGGCCGCTGCGATCTGGGAAGCCGTCGAGGCCGATCTGGATCTGGTGATCTGCATCACGGAAGGCATTCCGGTGCGCGACATGATCGAAGTGCGCGATCGCATGCGCAAGCAGAACCGCAAGACGCTGCTGCTCGGTCCGAATTGTCCCGGCGCGATCACGCCTGACGAAATCAAGATCGGCATCATGCCCGGGCACATCCATCGCAAAGGTCCGATCGGCGTGGTATCGCGTTCCGGCACGCTGACTTACGAGGCGGTCGGCCAGCTGACTGAAATCGGACTCGGACAATCCTCCGCGGTTGGCATCGGCGGTGATCCGGTGAACGGGCTCAAGCACATCGACATCCTCAAGCTATTCAACGACGATCCGGCGACCGAAGCCGTGGTCATGATCGGCGAGATCGGCGGCTCCGACGAAGAAGAAGCCGCGTTGTGGGCGAAACAGAACATGAAGAAACCGGTGGTCGGATTCATCGCGGGCGTCACTGCGCCTCCGGGCAAACGCATGGGCCATGCCGGCGCAATCATCTCCGGCGGCAAAGGTACGGCCGCGGAGAAGCTCTCGGTCATGGAGGCGTGCGGCATCAAGGTAACCAGGAATCCCGCGGAGATGGGAAAGCTCCTCAAGTCGGTCCTGCGTTAGCGTAACGTTGATCCCGCAGGTTGCATCCGGCGCCGGCACCATTGCAGCAGTCGTGCCGGCGCTGTCCGAGGTCATGGATATAACCTTCGACAGCCAGTTCTGGTTCGGTCTTCTCGAGATCATCGGCGTCAACATCGTCCTCAGTGGCGACAACGCCGTGGTCATTGCGCTCGCCGCCCGCTCGCTGCCGCGACACCAGCAGCGTGCCGCCATCGTGATCGGCAGTGGCGCGGCAATCGCCTTGCGTGTTATCTTAACCACTGCGGCCGCACGCGTGCTTGCCCTGCCTTATCTGAAACTCGCCGGTGCTGTTCTGTTGCTCTGGATCGGCATTCAGCTGCTGTTGCCCGAAGACGAAGATGACGGGTCCGGCGCGAAGGCTTCCGGTCATCTCATGGGCGCCGTGCGCACCATCCTGATCGCCGATCTGGTGATGAGCCTCGACAACGTGCTCGCCGTTGCCGCCGCCGCACATGGCAATCTCGTGTTGTTGATCCTCGGCCTGGGAATCAGCATTCCGCTGATCGTGTTCGGCAGCACGGCGGTCCTCAAACTGATGGACCGCTTCCCGGTCGTGATCAAACTCGGGGCCGGATTGCTCGGCTACGTCGCCGGCGACATACTCCTGTCTGAACCGGTGCTGGACGCCTTCGAGCCGCCGGCGATCGTGGAGGTCATGATTCCCTGGATTGGCGCGTTGCTGGTGATCGGAATCGGAACCTGGGCGGCAGCGAGGATCAACGCGAAGCGCTGCCTCGTCGCCAGGGTTTCAGCGGGAGAAGACCGGCAATAGAAGGATCAGGGCCGGCTCTGCAGATTTTCCTGTCCGCTGAGCGCAATGTGCTTTGCTAGGCAATTCGCGCAGTAACAGTCCTTGCCCGGTTCCGGCAGCGGCATGACCGGTGCAAACTCCCGGCTGCACCAGCACGGCGTGTCCTGTCCCATGCCGCACTCGAATACGGCGCCGCAATCGGAACATCGTTTCTGCGTCTGTCTGGCAAGACTCATCGCGTGACTCCAATTGCGCTCCATAACGTCAGCGCGCCCATCACGATGAAAAGCGCGGCCGCCACCATGCGCACCGCTTTCATCGGGATTTTCAACGCCAGCTTTTCGCCCAACCACACCGCTGGCACGTCGGCCAGCATCATGCCTATGGTCGTGCCGATTACAACGATAACAAGCGAATCGAAGCGCGCAGCGAGCGCGATTGTCGCGAACTGGGTCTTGTCACCCATTTCGGCGAGGAAAAATGCGGCGAACGCGGTGACGAAAGCGCCGCCCTGATGCAATCGCGGCGAATCGTCGAGCGAATCCGGGTGCAGCGCCCACACTCCAAATCCGATGAACGAAAATCCCACAATCCAGGCCAGTGTCCCAGGCGCGATCCAT
This sequence comes from Betaproteobacteria bacterium, assembly GCA_025357235.1. Taxonomy (GTDB): domain Bacteria; phylum Pseudomonadota; class Gammaproteobacteria; order Burkholderiales; family JACQAP01; genus JACQAP01. The sequence continues at coordinate 11,624 of JANXPQ010000177.1, read as the reverse complement.
CCGGCAAGCAGAGTGCCGATCCATCCAGCCAGCGCATGATTGACCAGGGTGGCCAGCAGAATACCGCCGACGATCGGCCAGGGTTTGCGCAGCCGCGCGGCCAGCACGAACGCAAGCAGTTGCGTCTTGTCGCCTATTTCCGAGACGGCGACCAGGAATATGGACGTCAGCAGGGCTTCCAATTCGAAGATTTGCTCAGGTGCGCGTGGACAGGCGGTCGTTGGCCGTGGTCAGCCGGTCGATGAGGATTCGCAGGAAGGCCTGGTTGAACTGCTTCTGGCAGGCATCGCTCGCTTTTTGCATCGCGAGTGCCTTGATTTCGATCACGGTCATCGGTGTGATCGACGAAATCGTGGTCGCTCGCTTTGCCTTGGTATCCTCGAAGTAGAGGATCTCTCCGAAACAATTGCCGGCATCCAGCGTATCCAGCGGGTTGCTGTCCTTGGAGACCTTTGCCTGCCCGGCGGCGATGACATAGAAATTCTCGCCGACGTCGCCTTCGCGGATGACTACCTTGTCAGGCTGGATGCGGCGGAAGCTGGCGATGCGCACGGTTTCCCAGATTTCGACATCGCGAAAGCCGCGGAAAAATCCAAGCGCCTTGATGGCGTTGAATTTCTCCGTGTCCGAAATCGAATCCGGCGGCAACTTGAGATGGCGATAGGTCTGCGTCAGTTCGCGGCTGAATTCCCCCCATGTCTGATACCTGTCCTTGGGGTTTTTGCTCAGGGCGCGCATGACCACTTTGTCGAGTTGCTTCGGAATATCCGTGCGGTGAGTCGAAGGCGGCGAAGGCTCGATGTTCATGATCTGATAAAGCAGGCTGGCCTTGTTGGCGGCGATGAAAGGCAGTTTTCCCGTCAACAGCTGATATAACACCACGCCGAGCGAGTAGATGTCGGTCTGGTGGGAGAGCTCCTTGTCCTGCACCTGCTCGGGCGACATGTAGGCCGGCGATCCGACGCCTTGCAGGTGAGTATGGTCGCCCCCCGCATGCAGCGCCACGCCGAAATCGCTGATCTTGATATCGCCTTGTGCGCCGATGAGTATGTTGGCCGGCTTGATGTCGCGGTGGATGATGCCGTGACGATGCGCGAATTCCAGCGCCAGGCTGCACTTGAATGCGATTTCCACGACGCGGTCCACCGGCAGCAGGTTGGCGACGTTGCAGAAGTGTTCCAGCGTCGGGCCATCCACGTATTCCATGACGATGTAGCTGTAGTCGTCGGCCGCGTCGGCGTCGTAGATTGCCATGATATGCGGGTGGATCAGCTTGCCTACCAGGGATGCCTCGTTCAGGAACACCTTGTGGAAGCGACGCCGCAGGTCCGCGTCGACGCCGTCTGCCGCGCTTACCAGCTTGATCGCCACATCGCGATTGGCAAACGGATCGCGTCCCAGATAGACGCGGCTGGTGCCGCCGCGCCCGAGCTCACGGGTCACCGGATACTTGCCGATTTTCGTTGGAAGGGGTTCGTGCATGGTTCCTGGCCTGCCCGCTTCAGCGCGGGACGGGCACTTTCATTCCGCGCTGGACCGCAGGGCGGGCGCCGATGATGTCGTACCAGCGCTTGACGTTGGGGAAGTCCGCAAGAACGACCTTGTGCCATTCATGACGGGCCACCCACGGGTAGGTTGCAATATCCGCCACGGAGTATTCCGAAGCGAGCCAGTCATGGCCGGCGAGATGCTTGTCCATGACCCCGTACAGTCGGCGGGCTTCCTTGCTGTAGCGTTCGATGGCATAGGGCACAGGCTCCGGCGCAGCACGCAGAAAATGGTGTACCTGACCGAACATCGGACCGACACCGCCCATCTGGAACATCAGCCATTGGATCGCCTGGAAGCGCTCGGCCTTCTTCTGCGGCAGGAATCGCCCGGTCTTGTCCGCCAGATACAAAAGGATCGCGCCGGATTCGAACAGGGAATAAGGTTTGCCCTCCGGGCCTTCGCTGTCCACGATCGCCGGAATCTTGCTGTTCGGGCTGATGGCAACGAAGCTGGCTTCGAACTGGTTTCCTTTGCCGATATTGATCGGATGGACGTTATAGGCAAGCGCCAGTTCCTCCAGCATGATGGAGACCTTGCGGCCGTTGGGCGTGCTCCAGGTATACAAGTCGATCAACGACATCTCCCGACGAATGTTTATCGTGACAGTCCTGAATTCTAATCGAACCCCGAGAACGCGCCGGTATAATCGGCCCCGGATTCCGACGGAGAAACCGTTGTGCTGAAATGGCTGTTGACGCTGGCAATCGCGCTGCTGGTGATGGGCGCACTGACGCCCTGGATGCGCCGGCTGGGATTCGGCCGCATGCCGGGCGACATCACTATTGAGCGTAACGGCAGGCAATACGCTTTTCCGATCGGTTCGACCATCATGTTGTCGCTGCTCGCCAGCCTGGTTTTCTGGATGCTCAGATGACAAACGGACAGGCGGGCCTGTCCGTTTGTCACGTTCCCATGCGCGAGACTTATTTCTTCCGATGTTGCGCTTTCATGTAATCGTGGATCTCTTGCTCGCTGACTGTGCCGTCCTTGTCCGCATCGATGGCATCGAAATTCTTCGCCACCCGCGGCATGGCCTTCGCCTCGTCTTTCGTCAGCGTGCCGTCGTTGTCCTTGTCGGCGGACTTGAAGCGTTCGACGGCGCGATCGTGCATGGCCTTGCCCGCCTGCTTCATCGATGCGCGGATTTCGTCCAGTGAGACGGTGCCGTCCTTGTCGGCATCGATGGCATCGAAATGCTTCGCCACGCGCGGCATGGACTTGGCTTCGTCCTTGGTCAGCGTGCCGTCGTTGTCCGTATCGGCTTTCTTGAAGGCTGCTTCCAGTTTGCCGCCGGGTTGGCCGGCAGAAAAAGCCGACGGCGCCAACAGCGCGGCGCAGCCAATCAATGCGCCGACTGCGAGTTGCTTGATCATTTGAATCTCCTTGAAGTTTGGTACGTTGTCATAACGATCCTGCCGAGTCAGCGTTGACGCCCTTCTGAAAGTGAACCGGATACCGCGGCCAGCCGTGCCGCCTCGATTGCGGCAGCGATTCGGCCGGGATCGCCATTCATGCTTTGCGCGATAGCGCCCGCGTCGACTGCCCGGGCGGCACTTGCCGCGGCCCGCAACAAGTCAGCCTGCGGATAGGGGCGGGTTTCGAGCCCGTGGCGGCCGTGATAGTCGCAGCTGCAGGCGGCCAGCAACTCCTCGAAGCGGGTAGGTCGACGATAGATATCGGAGGCTGCCAGCAATTTGAGTACGGTTGCCGGACGCAGTTCCTCCGCACGATGCACGTCGCCGTGATAGCGCGCCGTCAGAACCGCCAGGTCGCGGCATTCGCCGGGTACGCGCAGGCGTTCGCATAGCCGCTCCACCAGTTCGATGCTCCTGTGTTCGTGGCCGTGGTGCTTCGGCAAGTACTGGGGTGGCGTGAGCGCTTTGCCCAGATCATGGGTCAATGCGGCAAAACGCACGGTGAGCGGGTAGTTGTGAGCGGCGGCGTAGTCCACCACCAGCAGGATGTGCAGGCCTGTATCGATCTCCGGGTGATGCGGGGCGGGTTGCGGCACCCCGAACAGGGCATCGACTTCCGGCAGTATGCGTTGCAGTGCTCCGCACTCGCGCAGCGCCAGCAGCATCCGCGAGGGCTTGTCTTCCATGAGTCCGCGCGCCAACTCCTGCCAGACGCGCTCGGGCACGAGATGGTCGACTTCGCCGTTGCACACCATCTCGCGCATGAGTTCCAGCGTCTCCGGTGCGATTCCGAAACCGAAGCGGGCGGTGAAGCGCGCGACGCGCAGCACCCGCACCGGATCCTCTACGAATGCCTTGCTGATATGGCGCAGGATGCCGGCCTTCAGATCGGCAACGCCATGATGCGGATCGATGATATTGCCGTCGCTGTCGCGTGCGATCGCGTTGATGGTGAGATCCCGGCGCGCCAGATCCTGCTCGAGGGTGACTTCGGGGGACGCGTGGATCTCGAAACCCTTGTAGCCGCGCGCGGTTTTTCTCTCGGTGCGCGCGAGCGCGTATTCCTCGTGCGTCTGCGGATGCAGGAACACCGGGAAATCCTTGCCGACGGGGCGGTAGCCCAGTTGCTCCATCTGCTCGGGCGTGGAACCGACCACGACGTAGTCCTGGTCGGCGACCGGCCGATCAAGCAGCCGGTCGCGCACCGCTCCTCCGACCGCGTAGATTTTCACGATTCGTATTGCGGATTGACTTCGGTTTCGGCGTGGGCGCCGGCTATCCATTCCTGCATGGCCGGCAACGCGTGAATCGCGCCGGCGTATAGCGCCGCTGCACCACCGAGCGCCACGCCGTACGTGCGAAACCGCGATACCACCGGTGCGTACATGGCATCCGCGATGGAAAAGGCGCCGAACAGAAACGGCCCGCCCGCGCCATGGCGGCTGCGGCACTCGTTCCAGATTGTCTCGATGCGCGTTACTTCGGCGGCGACTTCCGGAGTCCTGCCGCGGCCCGGTATTTCGCGGCGCACGTTCATCGGCATCTGGCTGCGCAGGTTGGTGAATCCGGAATGCATTTCCGCGCTGACGGACCGTGCGTGGGCGCGCACGGCAGGTTGCGCAGGCCAGAGCTGTTTTTCAGGATGCTTCTCTGCCAGATATTCGCAGATCGCCAGCGAATCCCAGATCGTGAGTTCGCCGTCCTTCAGTACCGGCACCTTACCCGCGGCGGAATATTGCAGGAGCTTCTGTTTGGCACCCTCCTCGTAAAGCGACACGCGGATTTCGTCGAACGCGATGCCGGCATGCTTCATCAGCAGCCAGGGACGCAACGACCAGGACGAGTACGCTTTGTTGCCGATTACCAGAACGAGGTTGGGCATCGGAATTCCCGGGGGAACCTAGTGGCGGGCGCGGAAGCGGAACCAGCGGTAGCGCGCCCGCGGCGTATTGTCCAGCAGATACAGGGGCACGATGGCCTCCAGCGGCGAGGGGCGGAAGCCGAACATTTCCGGGAAAGCGCAGTCGCACACGCTGTCGACCTTCATCGAATTGTAATTGTCGCGCGACATCACTTTCACCGGCAGCCATTCCATCATCCAGGCCAGCAGGTGGGACATGTCATCGTTGAGCGGCAGGATCGGCCGTTCCATCCGAAGCAGTCCGCATACGTACTCCACCAGTTCCTGCAGCGTATAAATCGTCGGACCGCACAGGTCGAGGTTCTGGTCGTAAGTATGTGACATTTCCAGGCTCTCGACCATGGCACGCGCGACATCCTCCACGTAGACCGGCTGGAAGCGCGCTTTCGGGCTGGCCAGCGCGATGACCGGCAGCGCGTGGGCCATGCGCGCGAACAGATTCAGGAAACGGTCTTCGCGGCCGAAGATCACCGACAGGCGGAAGATGGTGGTGCGTATCCCGCTTGCCTGCGCGACACGCACCTGCTGTTCGCCATCGGCTTTGGAGCGCAGGTATTCGCTGGGCGCATCGTGCGCGGCCTTCAGCGCCGATACATGCAGCAGCCGGCGCACACCGCGTTCGCGGCACGCATCGACTATTTTGCGCGGCAGCTCCGTGTGAACGCGGGCAAAGTCGCCTGCGCGGTTCTCGTGCAGGATGCCTGCAAGGCTGATTACTGCGTCCGTGCCGGCGACCACGCGCTCGAGTGCGAGCGGGTCGTGCACGTCGGCGTTTACTACGTCCACGGTGGGCAGCACGATCAAGGCCTTGGCTCGCTCGCGGCGCCGGGTGGGCACGCGCACGCGGATGCCGCGCGCGGCAAGCTGCTGTACTACATGGCTGCCCAGAAATCCGGCGCCGCCTATGACGCAAACCGATCTGACTCTCATTTTTCGGATGTGATTCCGTGCAAGCGGCGGGTCACCGCAGACCGGGGAATTATAAAGTGCCCGTCGGTCAATTGTTCTGCGTCGATTTGGCCGGCACGACGCCGAGCCGGTCGCGCAGGCTCAGGTTGGACTGATGGAACAGGCGGGCGTAGTAAAGCGTGTTGTTCATGACTTTCTTGACGTACTCGCGTGTCTCGGCAAAGGGAATGGTTTCGATGTAGATCGCCCCTTCCAGCGGCCGGCTGGCGGCCCAGTCGCGCGCGCGGCGCGGGCCGGCGTTGTAGCCGGCGGAGGCGAGCACGACGTGCTTGTCGACCGAGTCGAGGACTTGACGCAGGTAGTAGGTGCCGAGGCCGATGTTGCTGTCGGCGGTTTCGGTCAGCATCGTGTGATGGCCGTTTAGCCCCAAGCGTTTCGCTACCCAGCGCGCCGTGGCCGGCATCAACTGCATCAGTCCGCTTGCTCCTGCGGACGAGCGCGCGGTGTGCACGAAGCGGCTTTCCTGGCGCACCAGGCCATAGACCCAGGCTTCGTCGAGGTCGAGTTGTTGCGAGTAATCCTGCACTAGTTTGCGGTAGGGCGCGGGGTAGCGCAGGCCGAAATCGTGCAGGATCACGGTGCGCTCTGCGGTATCGATGGCGCGTTCGTACCAGTCGTTGCGCACTGCCAGCACCGCCGCGGCGAGCAATTGCTTGTCGTCGTAATCCTTGATCGACCACTGCCATTCGAGCGCGCCTTCGTAGCGCAGCCCGGCCCGGTACAGCGCCAGTGCGCGCCGCACACCGCGGTCGGCGGCCACCGCATCCACTTCGTTGCCGGAGGGATGATAAGTCTGCGGTGCGGAACTGAACGACGTGCCAAGGTCCTCGGCAGCCAGCTGGCCGTAGAAGTTGAATTCGTTGGAAAGCGGCGCCAGCAGCGCATTGGCTTCCACCGGTCGGCCGAGCGCCGTCAGCGCCCGTGCCCGCCAGTAGCGCCATTGCGGGCGCTGCCGTTCGGGGCCTGACATCGTATCGATGGCCGCCAGCACTTCGCCCCAATTTCCGGCGCGCAGCGCGGAGCGGGCGTACCAGGCCAATTGGCGATCGTTCATGCCGTTGCCGGCGTTCTTGAACCACGCGAGCGCGCCCGGATGCAGATTGCGCGCAGCCACCGAAGCGATCTGCGCCCACGCATACTCGCGCTCCCCATCTGGCAGCTTGCCGGCGAACCGGCGCAAGCGGTCGGCCGCGATCTCCGGCCAGGACTCCGCGGTTTTGTACAGAGCGTAGATCGCCAGCTCGCGCTGGCCGCGGGACTTCAGCAGCAGCGGTGTCTTGTCCAGGTAACGTTGCGGGCGCTTCGATATCGATTCCAGGATTTTCGCATCGGGACGCTCGCCCACGGGCAGGTACACCAGCAGCATTCTCGCGCCGGAAAGGTTGCCGTTTTCGAGGGTGAGGCGCACGCGGTTCCAGCTGTCCTCGGCAGTCAGCATCTGCTGGTCGAACATCGCCTTGAAGATCGGCAGGCAACTTTCCGGAAGCACTTGCGCGGTGAACCACAAAGGCCGGGCCTGGCTCAGGATGCCGGACTCTCCGCCCGCCATCCTGGCCTGCGAGGCGAAGCAGGCGAGTTCGGTATCGGCCGTGCCGAGCTTCGGATACTCGCGCAGGAAGGCGGCCCAGTCGGCACTCCTGGCCAGTTGCCGCAGCAAGTCGGCGCGCAGGCGGTCGGCGACCAGGCTGCCTTCATTGCGCGCAAGGAAGCTCTGTATCTCGCCCTGCGGTGCGTCGGCAAGCCGCGATCTGAGTTGCCAGTAACGCACATAGGGCGTCAGCGCATAGTCGTCGTCGAGTCTTGCCGCGCGCTCGTTGAGCTTGGCGATGTCGCCACGCTGGAACGCATCCCGCGCTTCGAGGAAGACATCATCCTGCGGCGCGGCGAATGCGGTGCAGGAAACGAGCAGCAGCAGTAGGAAAGGGGTTTTCAACGGTCGTATGTGAACGCGCGGCACGGCAAAAAGTTGCACGCGCAATTATAGGCGGGCGGCGTAACCGCCGGTTGCGTAAAGCGCCGCTTACGACAGGAACAGGGCGTGTGCCGGGTTGCGCGTCTCGTCCCAGCTCGGGTAGCCGAGTTGCGTCAGAAAGCGACGGAACGCGGGCTTGTCCCGCGGCGGCACTTGCATGCCGACGAGCACCCGCCCGAAATCGGCGCCATGGTTGCGGTAGTGGAACAGCGTGATGTTCCAGTCGTGGCCCATGGTTTTGAGGAAGTTCATCAACGCGCCGGGCCGCTCCGGAAATTCGAAGCGGTAGAGCAGTTCGTTTTTGACCGACGGGGCGCGGCCGCCCACCAGGTGGCGCACGTGCAGTTTGGCCATTTCGTTGTCGCTCAGATCCCGGGTCGGCAGCCCGTGCTTGCGCAGGCGGGCAACCAGTGCACGGATCTCGCCGCGATCGCGCACCTGCACACCCACGAACACATGCGCGTGTTGCGGGTCCGAGTAGCGGTAATTGAACTCGGTGACGTTGCGAGGCCCGAGCAGCGTGCAGAACTGCCTGAAGCTGCCGGGTTGTTCGGGAATGGTGACCGCGAGGATGGCCTCGCGCTGCTCGCCCAGTTCGGCGCGTTCGGCAACGAAGCGCAGGCGATCGAAGTTCATGTTTGCCCCGCAGGCCACCGCGACCAGTGTGCGGCCTTTGGCTTTGCGGCGCGCGACCCAGGCCTTGGCGCCCGCAATCGCCAGGGCGCCGGCCGGTTCCAGGATGGAGCGCGTATCCTCGAACACGTCCTTGATGGCGGCGCAGATCGCGTCGTTGTCGACCAGGATCATTTCGTCGACCAGCTCGCGGCACAGCCTCAGGGTTTCCACGCCGACCCGCTTGACCGCCACGCCGTCGGCAAACAGGCCCACCTGGCCCAGCTTCACACGCCGGCCCGCGGCCAGCGAGCGCGTCATCGCATCGGCGTCGACAGGTTGCACGCCGATCAGCTTGATCTGCGGCCGCAGCCGTTTGACGTAAGCGCCGATGCCCGAAATCAATCCGCCGCCGCCGACCGCGACGAAAATGGCGTCGATCGGCCCGCTCTGCTGGCGCAGGATTTCCATGCCCACGGTGCCCTGTCCGGCAATCACGTCGGGGTCGTCGTAAGGATGTACGAAGGTGATCTTTTCACGTTTGGCGATCTGCAGGGAATGCGCATAGGCGTCGTCGTAGGAATCGCCGAACAGGATCACGCGGGCACCGCGCGCCGCGACGGCCGCTATCTTGATCTGCGGGGTGGTGGCCGGCATGACGATGGTGGCGCGGGAGCCCAGCCGCTGCGCCGCCAGCGCCACGCCCTGTGCGTGATTGCCCGCCGAGGCGGCGATCACGCCGTGTTTAAGCTGAGCGGCGCTCAGGTGCGCCATCTTGTTGTAAGCGCCACGCAGCTTGAATGAAAACACCGGCTGCATGTCCTCGCGCTTGAGCAGGACGGTGTTGCCCAGCCGCTTCGACAGCGCTGGAGCGATGTCCAGCGGCGACTCAATCGCCACGTCGTAGACGCGTGCGCTGAGGATTTTTTCGAGGTAGTCGGTTTTCAAGTGTTCTCTCCGGTTTCCATCGAGCGTAGCAGCGGGCAGCCCGGCCGCGCAACTGCCCCGGCCGGTCCGCAGCGCCGGTTTGTACCGCCGGGTTTGTACCGTGTTGGCGTTGACGCTATGCTTACGCGAAATGCCCGACGTGAACAGCATGGACCAGAACCAGCTCAAGAAGGCGGTGGCGAGAGCCGCCATAGCCCATATTCCGCACGATTGCATCGTCGGTGTCGGTACCGGGTCGACGGCCAACTACTTCATCGACGAACTGGCCGCCATCAAGGGCCGCATCGAGGGCGCAGTGGCCAGTTCGGAAGCAAGTGCGGCGCGGCTGAAGAGGGCCGGCATCCGCGTGTTCGACCTGAATGTGGTGTCCGAAGTGCCGGTATACGTGGACGGTGCCGACGAAATCGACCGGCAGTTGCACATGATCAAGGGCGGCGGCGGCGCCCTGACCCGCGAGAAGATTGTTGCGGCCGTGGCACAAAAATTCGTCTGCATTGCCGATGCGACCAAACTCAAGGACGTGCTGGGGGCCTTTCCGCTGCCGGTGGAGGTCATTCCGATGGCACGATCCCACGTCGGCCGCGAGTTGTTGCGGCTGGGGGGGCGGCCGGCGCTGCGGCAGGGGTTCACCACCGACAATGGCAACCTGATCCTGGATGTGCACGGCCTGAGCATTGCCGACCCGGTTGGCCTGGAGTCGGCGATCGACCAGATCGTCGGTGTGGTGACCAACGGCCTGTTTGCCCGGCGCGGCGCCGACGTGCTGTTGCTGGGCGCGCCGGACGGCGTGCAGACTATTGTCAGGTGAAACCTTTTTGTAACCTGGCGGACTTAAACTGTCGGGTCTCATGGATCGTCCAGGGCTTCGGGGGTCAGCAGTGATGATGAACAATGAACACACTTCCAAACAGTTCGAAGCCGAGCTCGAAGCGGTACGCGCGCGCGTGCTGCAGATGGGCGGCCTGGTGGAAGAGCAGATCAAGCTCGCGCTGGATGCGCTCATATCGGGCGATCTCGAGTTGTGCACGAAGGTCGAGAACAACGATCATCTGGTCAACGCGCAGGAAGTCGGCATCGACGAGGATTGCAGCACCATCATCGCCCGCCGCCAGCCCGCTGCCGGCGACCTGCGCATGCTGATGACCGTGGTCAAGACCATCACCGACCTGGAACGCATCGGCGACGAGGCCGCCAAGATTGCGCGCATGGCCAAACTCATCTATTCGACCGATCGCCTGCAGCAACCCCGCACGGTGGAGATCCGCCGCATGTCCGGCATCGCGCTGGAGATGCTGCGCAAGTCGCTGGACGCATTCGCGCGCCTGGACCTTGCCACGTCGGCGGAAGTGGTGCGCCGCGACCAGCACGTCGACGAGGAATTCCGCGGCGTGCTGCGCCAGCTGATCACCTTCATGATGGAAGATCCGCGCACCATCTCGGTTTCCATCGAAATCCTGTTTATCGCCAAAGCGATCGAACGCATCGGCGACCACGCCAAGAACATTTCCGAGTACGTCATCTATATGGTCAAGGGCAAGGACGTACGCCATGTCACGCTCGAGGAGATCGAGCGCGAGGTAATGGGGTAGGCCTTACGCCGCCGCCTTCGGCGCGAGTCCTGCGCCAGCGGATTTTTGAGGCAAAATGACTGCAATGGAAACTTTCTCCACCATTGCAGCCGTTGATCTGGGCTCCAACTCCTTCCGGCTCCAGGTCGGCCGCGTGGTCGACGACCAGATCTACCCCCTCGATTCCCTGCGCGAACCGGTGCGGCTTGCCGCCGGCCTCACAGCGGACAAGTATCTCGACGAAGCGGCGCAATCCCGTGCCATCGAATGCCTGAAGCGTTTCGGCGAGCGCCTACGGGGCCTGCCGCCCGGGGCAGTGCGGGCCGTCGGCACCAATACGCTTCGAGTGGCCAAGAACGCCCGGGAATTCGTGCCGCAGTTCGAAGCGGCACTCGGATTCCCGATCGAAGTCGTAGCCGGGCGGGAGGAAGCACGGCTGATCTATCTCGGTGTTGCGCACAGCCTGCCGGCGAGCCCGGAAACGCGGCTGGTGGTGGATATCGGTGGCGGATCCACCGAGTTCATCGTCGGCGCGGGCAACCAGCCGCACCGGCTGGAAAGTCTGTACATGGGTTGCGTCAGCTACAGCCTGAAATTTTTTGACGATGGCAAGCTCGCCAAGTCCAGCATGAAGCACGCCGAAACCGCCGCGCGCATCGAACTGGAGA
>JANXPQ010000175.1 GCA_025357235.1 Betaproteobacteria bacterium | reverse complement strand
TTAGGTATGAATAACAACAGGAGGACAAGGGAGTGAAGAAAACAATTCCGGAAGTGCTGCTGACTTATGTCGACGGCCTCAAGACGCACGACATTGCAAAGATCGCCGGCACGATGGCACCTGAATTGAAGTTCATTTCGGCTACGCGTATCCTCGACAAGGAGCCGGCCCTGAAAATGCTGACGGCGCTTTACACGGGCTTCCCCGACTGGAATTACAAGTTCCGGGAAGTCGAGGACCGCGGCCAGGGCAATTACGCGATCAAATGGGATCAGGGGGGCACGCACACCGGCACCTGGGCGATGCCGGGCATGGAACCGATCGCGCCCACCGGAAAGACAGTGCGCATTCCCGAACACTACTTTTATTATCGTGTCGCCAACGACAAGCTGACGATCATCTTCCCGGAACCTTTCGTCGGCGGGGCGCCAAGGGGAATACTGGAACAAATCGGAGTGGAACTACCGCCACTATAAGGAAAAGTTCTCACCGCGGAGGCGGTGAAGAATTTCGACTGAATTACGTAACACGATGGCTGCTATACAATCCGTTGACCGTTCACCAACACCTAATTCGTCATCATGACTCTCGGATTTCGCGTACTCCCCTCTCCCGCCCGTGCGCCCAAGGAAACGATTGCGGCGCTCGCCAAGCATGCCGTCTCCAATCTATGCGACAGCATGGGCCGGACACACAACGCCGCCGGCGGCGCATTGCGTCCGATGCATCGCGGCGGAAAACTCTGCGGGCCCGCGCTGACCGTGCGGACCACGCCCGGCGACAACCTGCTGATCCACAAAGCCATCGATCTGGCAATTCCCGGCGACGTCATCGTCGTCGACGGTGGCGGCGCACTGGATGCGGCCCTTATCGGCGACATAATGACCAGCTACGCGCTGACACGCGGTGTGGCCGGTTTCGTGATCGACGGCGCGGTGCGCGATACGGAGGAACTCGCCGCGCGCGATCTGCCGGTCTACGCCCGCGGCATTTCGCCACGCGGACCGACGCGCGAAGGTCCCGGCGAAATCAATGTTGCGGTATCGATCGGCGCAACGGTCGTTCATCCCGGCGACATCGTGGTAGGCGATGCCGACGGCCTGGTATTCGTGGCGCCCGCGCAGGCCGATGCCGTGCTTGCGGCGGTCAATGCGCTGGTCGCAAAGGAGCGGGGATTGCTCGACAGCATCGCGCAGGGCAAGGCCGACTGCCGCTGGGTGGACGAAACGCTGAAAGAAAAAGGATGTACGCTTTGAATTGTCCGGACCGAAATCCGGCACGACAATAATCCGAACAAGAGGAGCAGAACATGAAGGCAGTCGTATTTCCCGGCGGGAGCAAGGTCGAGTTCATGGAGTTCCCGGATCCGACGCCGGGTCCCGGCGAAGTGGTGCTCGAGATCAAGGCGTCCGGCATGTGCGGCAGCGATCTGAAGTTCTACCGCGCCGTCGGCGGTGCCTCCTCGCTGGGACTGGGCAAGCTGACCGGACCGGTCATCGCCGGACACGAGCCTTGCGGGGTTGTCGTCGCGGTGGGACCGGGCGTCGCCGAGAACCAGGCACGCATCGGCATGCGCGTGATGCAGCATCACTACCGCGGCTGCGGCGTGTGCGAGCATTGCTCGACCGGCTGGATGCAGCTTTGCGTGGAAGGCGTGAAAGAAGTCTATGGGGCCACGGGTCACGGCGCGCACGCGCGCTACATGAAATGTCCGGCGCGCACCCTGGTTCCGCTTCCCGACGAATTGTCTTTCGATGCGGGCGCGGCGATATCCTGCGGCACCGGCACGGCCTGGGGTGCGCTGCACCGGCTCGACCTGCAGGGCGACCATACCATCGCCGTATTCGGCCAGGGTCCGGTGGGCCTGTCAGCGACATTGCTCGCCGCGCACATGGGCGCGAGAGTCATCGCGCTCGATACCAGCGAGGAGCGGCTTGCACGCGCCAAGGAATTCGGCGCCGATGTGCTGATCAATCCGCTGAAAACCGAGAACGTCGTGCAGGCCATCAAGGATGTGACGCACGGCCGCGGCGCACATGCTTCCATCGATGCGTCCTCTTCCCCGCTGGCGAGAGCCCAGGCCGTGCGCTGCGTGCGCACTTGGGGGAAAGCCTGCTTCGTCGGAGAAGGCGACAGCGTCACGCTCGACGTCAGCAGCGATTTGCTGCGCCGGCAGGTCACGCTGATGGGCTCGTGGACGTTCTCAACGGTGGGGCAAGCCGACTGCGCGCGTTACATCGCCGACCGGGGCATCGACATCGACCGGTTGTTCACGCACAAGTGGAAACTCGACCAAGCCAAGGAAGCCTACAAGCTGTTCGACCATCAGACGTCAGGCAAGGGCGTCATCCACCCGTCCTGAACTAAATCCTCCACCCAACACGGAGGCACGGAGGTCACAGAGAAAAGATAAAAAGAGAAATGATGTGGCGAAACTACCGTGTCATCGGCTAAACCTGGCTGCAATCGACGACTATCCCGTCAAGAATCGTATTGGTTTTCCTCCGTGTTCTCCGTGCCCTCTGTGCCTCCGTGTTGGGTTGAGTCCGTAGAGAAAACACTCAGAACGAACGCGGCAGATCGAGGATGTGCTCGGCAATGTAGGAAAGAATAAGATTCGTGGAGATCGGCGCCACCTGATACAGCCGCGTCTCCCTGAACTTGCGCTCGACGTCGTATTCGCTGGCGAAGCCGAAACCACCGTGGAATTGCAGGCAGGCATTCGCCGCTTCCCAGGAGGCTTTCGCTGCGAGGTATTTCGCCATGTTGGCCTCAGCGCCACAGGGCTGGTGCGCATCGAACAATTCGCAGGCCTTCCAGCGCATCAGGTTTGCTGCTTCGACTTCGATGTAAGACTCGGCGATCGGGAACTGCACCCCCTGGTTCTGACCGATGGGGCGGCCGAACACGACGCGGTCCTTCACGTACTTCGTTACCCGGTCGATGAACCAATAGCCGTCGCCGATGCATTCGGCCGCAATCAGCGTGCGCTCGGCGTTGAGCCCGTCGAGGATGTACTTGAAGCCTTTGCCTTCCTCGCCGATCAGGTTCCGCGCCGGAATCTCAAGACTGTCGAAGAACAACTCGTTGGTTTCATGGTTGACCATGTTGCGGATCGGCCGCACGGTCATGCCGTTGCCGATCGCCGTGCGCAGGTCGACGACGAAGATCGACATGCCTTCGGATTTCTTCTTCACGTCGACGAGCGGCGTCGTGCGAGCCAGCAGGATCATCAGGTCCGAGTGCTGGATGCGCGAAATCCAGACTTTCTGGCCGTTGACCACGTAACGGTCGCCCTTCTTCACGGCGGTGGTCTTGATCCTGGTCGTGTCGGTGCCGGTACTCGGCTCGGTCACGCCCATGGATTGCAACCGCAGTTCGCCGCTGGCGATTTTCGGCAGGTATTCCTTCTTCTGTGCATCGGAGCCGTGGCGCAGCAGCGTGCCCATGTTGTACATCTGGCCATGGCAGGCGCCAGCATTGGCACCCGAGCGATTGATTTCTTCCATGATCACCGAGGCCTCGGTCAGGCCCAGGCCGGAGCCGCCGTACTCCTGCGGAATCATCGCGGCCAGCCAGCCGGCCTTCGTCAGGGCGTCGACGAACTCTTCTGGATAGCCGCGCTGCTCGTCGATCTTGCGGTGGTACTCGTCCGGAAATCC
>JANXPQ010000145.1 GCA_025357235.1 Betaproteobacteria bacterium | reverse complement strand
TGCCGCCGGTGCCGCAGGCGCAGTCGTAAAGTAGATACGAACCGGACTTGAGCTGCTCCTCGATCGGCAGGAACACGAGGTTCGCCATCAACCGCACCGCATCGCGCGGAGTCCAATGCTCGCCCGCCTCCTCATTGTTGTCCTCGTTGAACTTGCGGACCAGTTCCTCGAAGACGGTGCCCATCGCATGATTGTCGATACCGGCCGGCGAGAGATCGATCTCGGGATCGAGGAACTTGTTGATGAGCGTGCCGATCGCGTCGGCCTTGGAGAGGGTCGTAAGCTGATTGCGAAACTTGAAATTGTCGAGGATGTCCTGGACGTTGGGCGAAAAACCGTTGAGATAGTCCTCGAAGTCGGCGAGCAGTTGCTGCTGACTGCCCCGCGACTTGAGGTCTCGCAGCGTGAACTTCGAGGTGTTGTAGAAGGCCTGGCCCGCCGCCGCGGCGAGCGCGGCGCGCTGCTCGGTGATGCGCGCGTCGTCGAGCATTTTCTTCGTATCGAGCACCGCCTTCTTTGTCGGTTCCAGCACAGCGTCCATGCGGCGGATGACGCACATCGGCAGGACCACATCCGGATACTTGCCGCGCTTGAAGAGGTCGCGCAGAACGTCGTCGGCGATGCCCCAGATGAAGGACACGATCTTGTTGTGGGTGGCCTGGTCCATACTCAGACGACTCCGACCGGATCAACAGCACAGAACTCGACCTCGAAGCCAAGATCCCTCGAACTATTCATTCCGTTTTTATTTGTCTTTGCCATGTTGTTAAAAGCTTCTACTTGCGATCCACAAGCAAGAGATAGTCGCAGGTACCGGACATGAGCGGCGCTTCGCGCAGCGCGATGCCGCGCCCGGCGGACGGATTGAACTACTTGTAATCCTGAACCACCCAGCCGCACGCAGCGAACTGCGCGTCGATCTGACGGCGGGCAAGTTTTTCAGGTTCGGCCAACGCTGCGCTCCCTTATGCATGCACCACACTAAATCCGTTCGGAACATCCGGCTTTTCTACCGCATCGACACATTTCCGGCCATCACGCCGCCCTCGCCCGCACCCTCGGCTCGATCTTCGGCCAGGTGGTTTGCTTCGCGACTCGAATGTCGTAGTCAGCCTGAAGGCCCAGCCAGATTTAGGGCGACACGCCGAAGTACTTTCCGAGGCGTAACGCGGTGTCTGCCGTAATCGCGCGCTTTCCGCTGACGATTTCACTGATGCGATTGGGCGGAACGTCTATCTCCCGTGCCAGCGCGTTGATGCTCAGATCGAGCGGTTTCATGAATTCCTCGCTCAGTATTTCGCCGGGAGGAATGTTCTTCGATTTGGTCATGGTTTCCTCAGAACAGGTAAAGGGTGCTCGGTGCCGGGTACTGAGTAAATGACGCCCCTTTCAGGCAACCCGCTGTTCCCCCGTTTCACGGATCAGGGATTCCGCCGGTATTCCCAGTTCACGGTGCAGGCGCCGTATCATCTGGAGCGTCAGTGGTCGCTTGCCGTTGAGGACTTCGTAAACCCGGTTGATCTGACCGATCATCGGTACGAGGTCCTTGGCGGTCAGGCCCTTCTGCTCCATGCTGAAGCGGATTGCCTCAATAGGGTCAGGCAGCTCCATCGGGAAGTGTTTGCGCTCGTACGCCTCGATCAATGTTACCAGCACATCCAGCCGTTCACCATCGCGCGTCCCCTTCCCTGCCGACATCAGCCCTTCGATTTCCTTCAACGCGGCACGGTGGTCGGCTTTCGTTTTGATGGGTTTAATTTCCATAGTTTTCATCCTCAAATCGTTTGTGCGTCGATTTCGTCGTATTGCGAATGCGTTCCAATGAAACGTATGTAGACCACGCGATAAGGGTAGTTGATCCACGCGACCAGCCGATACTTGTTGCCGGCGATATTGAAGACCGCTCGACCGTCGCGCAGGATACTGGCTGTGCCGAAATCCCGTTTAACGTCGCTGGGCGCACTCCAATCCGCCCTGAGAACATGTCGATACCAGGCGAGGGTCGGCTCGCGAGCATCGGCATACGCCGACTTTCCGCTCCAAAAACTCCGCAGCGTGGAAAGGGCAATAACTCGCATAACCAAGGGTAGTCCCATTTTGGGACTAAGGCAAGAGACCAGACGAGGTAACAGAACCGGGCAAAGCAGTGACGCAGGGCGTTCCAGGGATTCCGGGAGATTCCCCCAAAGCGATATTCGGTGCTGCAATAACCCGGCTCCCCCATACCCACAGGGTCCCCGTAACCGTAATCGGGATACCGATGCAAAAAAAACACCCGCAAGCGGGCGCCGATCCTCCCTGAGAGAAGGTTTATTGTTTTTTCTTTTTGTTATATCCCTTAAGCGATCTGCCGCTGCGACTGCGCCGCGACCTGCGGTTCCTTGTGGAACTGGCCGTCCTTCATGATCATCAGCAGCTTGTTGGCATCCTGCAGCAGCTTGACGTTGGCGACCGGGTTGCCATCCACCAGGATCATGTCGGCGAGGTAGCCCGGCTTGACCTGGCCCAGTTCATTGCCCGCCATCATGATTTCGCCGCCGAGCTTGGTGGCCGACAGGATCGCATCCATCGGCGAGAAACCCAGCAGGTTGACGAAGTGCTCGATGTCGCGGGCGTTGGTGCCGATCGGATTCCAGGCAAAGCCGTAGTCGCCGCCCGGCAGGACGCGAACGCCGCGCTTTTTCAGTTCCTTCATGTTCTTGATGCCGATATCCAGCTCGATGCGCATGCCCATGCTCTCCGCGACTTGCGTGGTGATGCCCCACTTCGCCGCCTCGTTGAGCGTGGTGTAGTTGATGCCCAGCGTCGGCGACACGAAGCACCAGTCCTTCGCCGCTTGCAGCGCATCGCAGGCCTCCTCGTCCACCAGCGTGGCGTGATAGATCACCGCAACACCGTGTTTCAGGCACAGCTTCACCGACTCGGCGCTGCGCGCGTGGGCCGCAATACGCTTGCCGTGCGCGTGGCCGACGTCGCAGACCGCTGCGATCTCGGCTTCCGTCATCACGGTTTGATGCGCGCGCGCATGCGGAATGAACTCGTCGCCGGACGGATTGATCTTCAGCGTGTCCACGCCTTCGCGCACCATCAGGCGCGACATCTTGCGGAATTCTTCCGCACCATCGCAGATGACAGCAAAGGTTTCGCGGTGCATGTGCATCAGCCGCACATCGCCCAGTCCCGACGTCACCGTCATCTCCGGGCTCGCCGCCAGGGAGCGCGGGCCAGGAAAGTCGCCGGCATTGATCACATTGCGCAACACGACATCTAACCTGGGCTTGGCGGCCGCCGCGCTGTTGCAGGCGGTGAAGCCCTGGTCGAGCATTTTCTTCGCGTTCCTCACCGTGCGGAGCATGTGCTCCTCGGGGGGAACGAAGCCGAGGCCCTCGAGATCGGGCGTATCCAGGAAAGACATGTGGGAATGCGATTCGATCAGGCCGGGCATCAGCGTCGCCCCGCCGCCATCCACCACCTTCGCTCCTTCGGTGGGAATCGTCGAGCCTTGCGGCGCGACGGCCTTGATGCGGTTGCCTTCCACCAGCACCTGGCCCGCGAAGGGCGGCGCGCCGGTACAGTCCAGCACATTGACGTTCTTGAACAGAATCTTAGCCATTTCTCTTCTCCTCGCCGTGGTACAGATTATTTCCGCTGCCCGTGTCGAAAAAATGCAGCTTTTCCTGTTTGAATGAAAACCGGATGGCCGAATCGATACTCAGTTCCAGCCGGGCCGGTACGGTGGCCTTGATCAGGCAATCCTCCACCCGCAAGGTCACCACTTTTTCCACCCCCTGATTCTCCACCCCATGCACGCGCGCTTCAACTGCTTCCTTATCGCCCACCGTTACATCTTCCGAACGGATGCCCAGCGTCGCCGGCCCGGCGAGCTGCGCCGCCCGCCCCCCCGCCGCCCGATCCACCGGCAGTTCCAGCCTGCCCGGCAGGACTACCGCCCGTCCGCCGCTCACATTGGCCTGCAGCAGGTTCATGGCCGGTGACCCCACGAACGTGGCCACGAACACATCGCGCGGCTGGTTGTAAATCTGCTGCGGCGTGCCGACCTGGATGATGCGGCCCTGGTTGAGCACGCCGACCTGGTCGCCCATCGACATCGCCTCCACCTGGTCGTGCGTAACGTAGAGAAACGTCGCGCCGAGCTTCATCTGCAGGTCCTTCAGTTCCGAGCGCAGGATCTCGCGCAGCTTGGCATCCAGGTTGGACAGCGGTTCGTCCATCAGGAATACGCGCGGCTCGCGCACGATGGCACGGCCGATCGAGACGCGCTGCATCTCGCCGCCGGACAGCCGGTCCGTCTTGCGCTCGAGCAGATGCTCGATGCGCAGCGTCTTCGACGCCTTGGCGATGCGCTGGTCGATGTCCTGCTGCGACATGCGCCGCACTTTCGACTTCAACGGGAATTCCAGGTTCTGGCGCACGGTGTAATGCGGATACAGCGAGTAATACTGGAATACCAGCGCGACGTCGCGCTCGGCCGCACTCCAGCCCGATACATCCTGGTCGCCGATGGAAATGCCGCCGCTGTTCGGACTGTCCAGGCCGGCGATCAGCCTCAGGGTCGTCGTCTTGCCGGCACCCGTCGGCCCGAGCAACACGAAGAACCCGCCGTCGGGGATGTCCAGGTCGAGGTTGTTCAGCGCCGTGTGGCTGCCGAATTTCTTGGAAATCTTGTCGAGTCTGACGTGGGCCATTTTCTTCTACAACCGGATCTGCAGCGATTCCCCGGTACGGGTGCTGAAGAAATGGGTCTGGGTTTCGTCCAGCTTCGCCCAGACGACGTCGCCGGCCTTCGCCACGTAACCGGAGGGCGTGCGGGCACGCAACATCTGTTTGCCGAACTTCAGGTCGACGATGTCGAACGGCCCGAGCGGCTCGATGATGTGCGCCTCCACCGGAACGTAGCCGGCGGTCTGGCTGCGCGAGACCAATACGCCTTCAGGGCGAATGCCTATGGCCAACTCATCCTCTGTGTGCTTCTTGTCCACGATCATCGGATAGAGTTTCTGCGGAAATTCCAGGCAGGCGTCGTTGTCGCCGAGTATCACCTGGGTGCTGTTGTCACCCGGGCGCGCCGCGCTTTTCGCCACGTTCATGATCGGGCTGCCGATGAACTGGGCGACGAACAGATTGACCGGGTGGCTGTAGACCTCGGACGGGGTCCCGACCTGCTGCAGCACGCCGTCGTTCATGATCGCGATCCTGTCCGCCATCGACATGGCTTCCACCTGGTCGTGGGTCACATACACGGTGGTCGCTTCGTTTTCGATGTGCAGGCGCTTGAGTTCGGTGCGCATCTCTTCGCGCAGCTTCGCATCCAGCGCGCCGATCGGCTCATCCATCAGCAGCGCCTTCGGCCGCCGCACCAGCGCACGGCCGATGGCCACTCGCTGCAAATCGCCGCCGGACAACGCACCTGGCCGTTTCTTGAGCAGATGCTCGATCTTGAGCGCCTTGGCCGCGTCCTTCACCCGCTTGTCCACGGTCTCGGCGGATTCGCGGGTGGCACGCAGCGGAAAGGCGATGTTCTCGTAAGCGGTCAGATGCGGGTAGAGCGCGTACAACTGGAATACGAAAGCGATGTCGCGATCCGCCGCCTGCAAGGCCTGCACCGGCTTGCCGTCGATCAGGATGTCGCCCTTGTCGATATCCTCGAGCCCGGCGATGGCGCGCAAGGTCGTGGTCTTGCCGCAGCCCGACGGCCCGAGCAGCACCACGAACTCGCGATGCCGGATCTCCAGGTTGAGCTTCCTGATGATGTAGTTGTCGCCGAAGTATTTCTCGACGTC
>JANXPQ010000053.1 GCA_025357235.1 Betaproteobacteria bacterium | reverse complement strand
CGCGGCGGACGTTGCCGTCGAGGCTTGAGTTGAACAGAGTCGCAGGGTCCCTCAGCGAAGCGCCCTTGGCGAACGTGAGCTTCACGACTTTTTTGTAGGACTCACCGGTGCAGACGATCCCGTTGTGGGACCAGACCGGATTGCTCCATTTCCATTCCTCTGTGATTCCCGGATCTGCTTCTTTGATGAGCTTGCGGACGTCGCGAAGCACGTCCCCGCGCCAGTCCCCGAGTTCCGCGATTCTTGTGCTGATCAGCTGAGAGGCTGATGTCCCACTCTCCCCGTCCGCCTTGTCCGCGCGCGGGAGGGGACGCGTGGCCGCCTTCTTCGCGCCTTTCTTGGGGGTGCTCTGGGCGGACTTCTGCTCTGTCTTCACCTGCCACCCCCTTGATGTGAGGCCCAACTAGAAGTGGACCTCATGATAAACATTTCCAATATTAGAAACATGTTCATAAGCCTATTAACAAGTTTCCAATATCATTCGACAAAATCCGGCGCGTGCGGCAGCGTATCCGTCTGTGGCTTGTCGTGGTTGATCCACAACGTGGCGTGTTCCCGCTCGAGAATCGCCGCCAGCTTTTCCATCGACGCCAGGCTTTGCTCCTTGTTGAAGTTGCGCGCCGGCACGCGCCGGTTCTCCCAGTTTTCCTGGAAATGCACGGCGTCTCCCGACAGCAGGACAGGGCCGGTCTTCGGCAACCGGATCAGCAGCGACTGGTGACCGGGCGTGTGACCGGGCGTGGAATAGATCGTCACCGAGCCGTCGCCGAACACGTCATGATCCCCTTGCAATATCACGATCGGCGTCGCGCGGAGTTTTTCGTAGAGCGCTGGATTGAAGTTGAACTTGGCGGGCTCGGACCCGAATGCAGCATCGTATTCCGCCTGCTGGATGTACAACGTGGCCTCGGTGAACAGATTGGCATTGCCGACATGGTCGCCGTGGAAGTGCGAGAAGCCCAGGTACTTGATGTCGGCCGGCGCAATGGCCAGCTCGTGCAGTTGGGATTGCAGGGTCTTTTGCACACGCAGGGTCAGGATGCCGCCACCCGCCACTACTCCGTCGGGCTTGTCCGCCACGGCGTCGGAGATGCCGGATTCCCACAGCATCCAGCCTTTGTCGTGATGGATCAGATAGCAACTGTCGCTGAATTCGCGCGGCTTGCCCACATCCACGCCGGGCGACCATATCGAGACGTCTTTGGTTTCGCTCTCGCCACAGTACAACACGTACATCCGCTGCACGCCTTGCGCATCTTCCGCGCGCGCGGGCGCCGCGCAAAGCCAGACGATCGAAAGCAACACCGAGCAGAATCGTATCGCGGTTGCTTGCCGGTTCTTGACCATGTTTCCTCCCGTTTCCCGAATGGAGCGGCCATTCTACGCGCTCTATCCGGCCGGCAATCGCAGCAGACGGTGCGCGCTTGCTCGTTGTGGGATGACGATCCTCCGGCTAGAATCGCCGCGATCATGGAGACCACCACGCCTCAGAGAAAAATAGCGCAGGTAAAAGCCGGTTCACGCGCGAAGCCGGCGGCCAAAGCCCGGCGTCGGGGCGACGCACCTGCCGGGCGCACCGTGCAATCGCTCGAGCGTGCCTTCTCCATTCTTGAATCGATCGCCAACAGCAACCAGCCGCTCGGCTTGGCCGAGTTGAGCCGCGCCACCGGCCTGCACACCAGCACGGCTTTCCATTTGATCAAGACGCTGATCGTGCTCGGCTACGTCATCCAGGACGAGGCGAAGCGCTATCGCATCGGACCCCGGCTGTTCATGCAGGCGGCGGGCGCCTTCAACGAGGTCGAGCTCGTGAACCTGGCCATGCCGCATCTGCAGCGCCTGGCCGAAGAAACCGGCGAGACGACCCACCTGGCAGTCAGGGCGGATTCGGGCATTGCGGTCATCGCCAAGGTCGATGGCCGCTCTTCGATTCGCAGCAGCGAGCGCGTCGGCATCGTGCGCCCGGCGTACTGCACCGCCATCGGCAAGGTGCTGCTGAGCGCACTTTCGAAAGAGGATCTCGACGCTTACCTGCGCAACGGGCCGTACGAAGCCTACACGCCGAAGACGATCACCGCGCCGGCTGCGCTGCGCGACGAGATCAAACGCGTCGCGGCGGCCGGCACGGCTTACGACGATGCGGAGTTCAACCACGAGTTGCGTTGCATCGCCGCGCCGGTGCGCAACTTCACGCAACAGACCATCGCCGCGTTCGGGATTTCCGGGCCGGTCTAGCGCGTAACTTTGAAGGACATGCAAAAACTCAGCACGCGCGTGGCCGCCATGGCCGACGACCTTTCGCGTGATCTGGGATTCCGCACGCAGACGAAAAAACCCGCGCCCGCCCGCGCCGCGAAAAAGCGCGCCTGAGTCAGACGGGCATTACCTCGTGGGCGGCAATTCGTCCCGCGCGCCTTCCCGAAACGAAAGCCCAGGCCAGATGGTGGCCGTGGCCTTTCAGCAGCAATCCGCCCTGCCCTGTCGATCCGGCCGCATACAGTCCGCTGATCGGTTTTCCCTGCGCATCCAGTACGCGATGACGGGTGTCGACGGCGAGCCCGCCTTCGTTGTGCACGAATACCGGCTTCACCGGTCCGAGCGCAATGAACGGCGTTTCGCCCTTGCGTTTACCGGCGGCGGTCTCCAGCGCCTGCGGTGGCATCTGCAGTTTGCGCGCGAGTTCAGTAAGGCTCGCCGCTTCGGTGAACACGTCTGGACGGTTGCGGCGATAGTCCGGCACATAGGCGTAGGCAACGCCGGGCGCGGTCGAGACGAAGTGCGGCCACGCGGAGAACTGCTGCGCCAGTCGGCCATCGATCAGGATGTAGCCGAACTTGCCGGGTTGATCGGCCAGCGCCAGCGCGGGACGATCTTGTTCGTCGCAAAAACGCTTGCCGTCCTTGTTGACCAGTATCGCACCGTGCTCGAACAGGCTCTGCGAAGGCGCCAGCGCCGTGGTGAGAAAGCCCATGATGAAGGGACGCAGCAACGCCTGCGGAACATGCCCCATCGCCCATTCCATCGCCCAGGCGAGACTGCGCCACGGCGGCAGCCGCCGGACCAGCGTGGTACGGGCCGGGGCGATGAAGCGGATTTCGGGACCGAGCGCCAGATCGCCGTTGACGATCTGCGCGCCGAGGGCCAGCGCCAGTTTCTGGCCATCGCCTGTCGCCGTCGTGTTCACGCCTTCGACCTTCGCCTGCTGCGCGCCCATGTAGCGTGCTTTGAGCTCTGGATCGTTGGTGAAATCGCCGGCCGCCAGAATCACGGCCCGGCGGGCATGGACATGTCCCCCGTCACCGCACGCAACCCCCGTGACGCGACCGCCTTCGGCCAGCAACGAAGTGACGCGCACGCCGAGCCGAATGTCGATCCCGACACTGCGTGCATGGCGGCCGAGGTGATAGATATAGGAAAGCGAGTTCGGCAACACGTTGTGCATGCGCGGCTGTTTGTGCGGCGGTTCGGGCATCGGTCCGTAGAAACGCACGCCGAGCGACATCAGCCAGCGGAATGCATCCGGCACTTCGTCGCACAGGATGCGGCGCAGTTCGTCGTTGTCGCGGCCCGCCAGTGCGCCGGCAAACAGCGGCATGTCGGCATAGTGATCCTGCGGCCGGTCGACGATGTCGCGTCTGATCTGATGCGGCGTGCCGGTCGTGGTGATGGAGCCGATCGACCACGCCGTCGAGCCACCGAGCTTGCCGTTCTTCTCGAGCAGCAGGACCTGCGCCCCCGCAGCGCGCGCCTCGATCGCCGCGGCGAGCCCCGACCCGCCGCCGCCGACGACGATGACGTCGAATGCTTGATTCGCTTGCGTCACGCGGCTTTCGACGCACGGCCGGCACTGCTGCCGGCGATGCGTCCGAACACGGCGCCCGACATCAGGCCGGTGCCGCCGGGATAGTTGAAATAGAACAGTCCGCCAATCAGCTCCCCCGCCGCGTACAGTCCCGGCATGGCCATGCCGTCGGTGTCGACGACTTGCGCATCGGTGGTGATGCGCAATCCGCCGAACGTGAATGTGATGCCGCAGGAAACCGCGTACGCCTCGTATGGCGGCGTGTCGAGAAGGTTGGCCCAGTTGGACTTGGGCACGGCCAGGCCTTCGGTACGGCGTCCGTCCTTGACGTTGGGATTGAATGCGATGTCGGTGCGTATGGCGGCGTTGTAGGCCCGCAGGGTCTCCAACGCCTTCGCTGGATTCACGTCATCGAGTTTTCCGACCAGCTCTACGAACGTGTTCGCCGTGACCTTGGTGACCTGGCGGATGCGATACTCGTCGCGCAGCAGGTGCGTCACCTTCTTGTCGAAGATCTGCCAGGCGAACTGCCCCGGCTGGCGCAGGATGACCGCGCCGTATTTCGCATACGTGTAATTGCGGAAGTCGGCGCCCTCGTCGACGAAGCGCTCGCCGTTTGCGTTGAGCATGATGCCGAACGGGTACGAATGTTTCTGGAAGCCGTCGCCGACGGCGAGGTCACCGAACTCCGGCGCATTGCGATCCCAGCCCACCGCGTGGCATCCGGACCAGTTGCCGCAAGGCGCCGCGCCGGCGTCGAGCGCCATGCGGATGCCGTCGCCGGTGTTGAAGCGCGTGCCGCGCACCTTGGCCAGGTCCCAGCCCGGCCCCAGATAGCGCGTGCGCCATTCCGGATTGGATTCGAAGCCCCCCGCGGCAAGGACGACCGCCTTGCAACGCAAGGCCCGCGTCTTTCCCTCGTAACGCACGTTGAGCCCGTGCACGCCGTCGTCGCCGTGCAGCAGCGACAGCGCGCGCGCCATAGAAAATGCGGATGCCGTTTGCGTCCGCTGCCTTCTTGTGTGCTTCGACCAGGCCCGGGCCGCCGCCCCAGGCTTCCACCGTCAGCCCGCCCCAGAACTTGAACCGGCCGTCGACCTTGAACGCCTGACGCCCGTAGATCGGCACGAAACGGAAACCCTTGCCGCGCAGCCACATCATGGTCTGCCGGCTGCGCCGGACCAGCAACTCGACCAGGTCCGGATCGGCGCGGTTCTCCGTGACTCGCGCCATGTCGTCAAAGAACTGGTCTTCTGTGTAGGTGCCGAAATCGGTGCGCGCGACCTCTTCTTCCGTAAGATCGGGCATCAGTTCGCGCAGCTCCCCGACGCCGTTGTAGGCGAAACGGATCGCGCCGGCCGTGAAGCGGGTATTGCCTCCGGATTCGTCTTCGGGCGCGCGCTCGAGCACAACCACCGTCGCGCCTTGTTCGCGCGCCGCCAGTGCCGCGCACATCGCGGCGTTGCCCGCGCCGACCACCACCACATCACTGCTTTCCGGAAACATCAGTCCTCCGCCGTTATCTGTCCAATCGCATCAGTCCGACACTGCACCAGTCCCATGCCGGTTGCGTACTATTGCGACATTGTAGAAAATGATGCGACATTATCGCAATACTGCGGTTGCGTAATGTTGCAGTATTGTAGAAAATGATCCGACATTATCGCAACGCTGCGCGGCACCAGCCGCAGCAAGACAGCGCCAGGAAGACATAAAGGAGGAACACGCCATGCCGCGCATGAAAGGCGGAGATCTCATCTGCGATTTCCTGATCCAGGAGGACGTGCCCTACATTTTCGGCATCTGCGGCCACGGCAACGTCGGCCTGCTCGACTGCCTGTGGGAACGCCAGGACAAGATCAAGCTGATCTCGCCGCGCCACGAGCAGACCGCCGGGCACATGGCCGACGCGTATTACCGGGTCGCCCATCGCCCGGTTGCCACGCTGACGTCGACCGGGCCGGGCTCCTGCAATATCGTGATGGCGACCGCCTGCGCCTCCGCCGATTCCTCCGCTTTTTATGCGATTACGGCCAATGTGCCGACTTCGCAGTTCAACCGCGGCCCGTTCCAGGAAAGCCATCGCAACCAGGCCGCGGAGTTTCCCGCTTCATTGCGGCCTTACGTCAAGCGCAGCTTCCAGCCGACACGCGTGGACATGCTGCCGCTCGCCTTGCGGCAAAGCTACAACCTCATGCTGACCGGCCGGCCCGGCCCGGTCAACCTCGACGTGCCGTTCAACCTGTTCCAGGAAGAAGACGACGTCGAAATTCTGCCATCCGACCGGCTTTCCGGTTTTGCACGCCCCGGTGCCTCGCCCGCCGATGTAAATAAAGTGGTCGACATGATCCTCGCGGCAGAGCGCCCCGCCTTCTTCGTCGGCCACGGCGTCACCCTGGCCGAAGCCGGGCCGGAACTGACACGGCTGGCCGAGCAATTGAACATCCCCGTCATCACGTCGCCCAACGGCATGGGCACGGTGCCGATGCCGCATCGCCTGGCACTCGGCTTCATCGGCCGCAATGGCGCCTATCCGG
The DNA here is from genome assembly GCA_025357235.1 of Betaproteobacteria bacterium. Classification (GTDB taxonomy): domain Bacteria; phylum Pseudomonadota; class Gammaproteobacteria; order Burkholderiales; family JACQAP01; genus JACQAP01. Next base: position 5,400 of record JANXPQ010000053.1, on the reverse strand, counting down.
CCAACCAGGCTGGCCGCAACTGCGACCTGCTTATCGCGGTAGGGGCGCGCTTCGACGATCGTTCCTCGTCATCCTGGATTCCGGGCTATTCCTGGAATATCCCGCCGACGAAACTGATCCATGTCGATGTCGATCCGGCCGAGATCGGGCGCAACTATCCGGTCGCGCTGGGCATCATCGCCGACGCAAAAGTTTTCCTGGCGCAAATCTCGCAGGAAGCGGCGAGCCGGGGCGCGTCCGGCAAACGCTTCGCCGCCTGGCAGGAAGCCATCGACGGCTGGCGCAAGGAGTGGGACACGTTCGTCAAACCGAACTTCGACCTGAGCGGCTCGCCGCTGCGCCCCGAGCGCGTCGTCAAAGAGGTGCGCAACGCGTTGCCCGACAACGGCATTATTTCACTCGACAGCGGCGTTCACCACAACTGGTTCATGCAATTCTGGGAAGCGCGCCAGCCGCAGGCCATGCTCAATACCTGGGGTTTCTCGGCGATGGGATTCGGCGTCAGCGGCATTCTGGGCGCGAAACTCGCGGCACCCGACCGGCCTTGCCTCGCGGTATGTGGAGACGGCGGTTTCGTCATGACGCCGCACGTGCTGGCGACGGCAGTGGAATACGACATCCCCGCGGTCTGGCTGGTGTGGAACAACTATTCCTGGGCCGCCATCCGCGACATCCAGTACGGCATGTTTGGCGGACATGAAATCGGCACGGGATTTTATGCAGGCCCGAAACGCGAACCCTACAGTCCCGACTTCGCGGCGATGGCGCGCAGTTACGGCGTGGAAGGCATTTCGGTCAAGCATTCCGACCAGCTCGGCGACGCGCTGCGCCATGCACTGGCACTTGGCAAACCCTGCCTGCTCGACGTGCACGTCGACGACAAGATCAAGCCGCCCGGCACCGGCACCTGGCAACTGCCGCCAACGCCGTTCCGCGAACCCGCTTTCGGTAAACCGCTGAAGCGCTCGGTTACCCGGTCATGAGTGCAGCGGTCGCCGGAACCGGCTTCCAGTCGGTCGACGCGAAAGCATTGGCCGGCGGATCCTGGCGCACGGCGGAACGCCATGCCGAGATTCGCGATCCGTATCGCGGCGACGTCGTCGGCTCTGCACCGGTTTCCTCGCAGGCCGATCTCGATGCCGCGCTGGATGCCGCAGTCCGGGCACGCGAAGCGGCGGCCGCCTTGCCGGGTTTCGAACGGGCTGCATTGTTGCGTCGTATCGCTGCGCTCATCGAGCGCGATATCAAATCGCTTGCCGAACTGATGACGCGCGAGACTGGCAAAGCCATCAAGGATTCCGAAGGTGAAATCCGGCGCTCGATGGAAACATTCGCGCTCGCCGCCGAAGAAGCGATCCGCATCGAAGGACGGCACGTGCCGCTCGACGGCAGCGCGATGGGCGCGGGCAAGATGGCTTTCCTGATGCCCTTTCCGGTTGGCGTGGTCGCCGCCATCACGCCGTTCAACGCACCGTTCAACCTCGCGGCCCACAAGATCGCGCCCTCGATCGCGGCCGGCAACACGATGGTATTGAAGCCGCCGCCGCAGGCGCCGCTGATCGTGCATCGCCTGGTCGAACTGGTGGTCGAAGCCGGCGCGCCGGCCGGCATGCTCAACACGGTTTTCGGCGGCGCCGAGATCGGCGCCGCGCTGGTTGCGGATCCGCGTGTCGAATTCATCACTTTCACCGGATCGAGCCGCGCCGGCGCCGCGATCAAGGCTGCGAGCGGTTTGCGTCGCGTTGCGCTGGAACTCGGCGGCAACGGCGCCACCATCGTGCATGACGACGCCGATCTGGCTCCCGCGGCGGCGGTCTGCGCGCGCAATTCGATGCGGCTCGCCGGCCAAAGCTGCATCTCGGTGCAAAGTGTCTATGTGCAGGAACGCGTCGCCGATGCCTTCCTCGCAATGATGAAAGCCGAAGTGCAAAAAATGAAGCTCGGCGATCCGCTCGATCCGGCAACCGACGTCGGTACGCTGATCGACGAAGCAGCCGCGCGGCGCGTGGAAGGATGGGTGCAGGAGGCCGCGCTGACCGGCGCGAAAATCGCCGTCGGCGGCCTTCGTCACGGTGCGGCCTACGAGCCGACTTTGCTGGCGAATCTCAAGCCGAAGATGAAGGTGGTCTGCGAAGAAGTGTTCGGTCCAGTGGTCAACGTGATTGCGTACAAGACCCCCGCCGATGCTTTCGCGGCAATCAATGCCAGTCCGTATGGCTTGCAGGCCGGCATCTTCACCAAATCCAACGAGGTCACGTTCGCGGCGATCCGCGGCCTGCGGGTCGGCGGCGTGATCGTCAACGGCAGTTCGACCTGGCGCACCGACCAGCTCGCTTACGGCGGCGTGAAGGCGAGCGGCATCGGACGCGAGGGCCCGCGCTATGCCATCGAAGAGATGACCGATCAGCGGCTCATCGTCTTCAATCTCTGAACGGAAGCTATCGAGATGCGGGTACTGGTCACGGGCAGCAGCGGGTTTCTCGGCGCGGCGGTCGTGCGTGCGCTGCTTGCGCGCGGCGATACCGCCATCGGATTCGATACGCAAGCCCGCCACGACGGCTCTGCCGATGGCCGGCTTGTGCAGGTCAAGGGCGACATCGCCGATTCGAAGCAGGTTACGCAAGCCGTGACGGCCCACGGGCCCGACGCCGTGATTCACTGTGCGGCCATCGTCAGCGTGCTCTCCTCGGTCGATAGTCCGGTCCAGATCGTGCGCGTCAACATCGAAGGCTCGCTGAACGTGTTCGAGGCGATGCGAGTAGGCCAAGTCAAACGCTGCATCCACATCAGTTCCGAGGAAGCATACGGCGCCTTCCGCGCCGACAAGGTAGACGAAACCCATCCGCTCGATCCGGTCATGCCTTATGGAATCTGCAAGGCGGCCGTGGAGCAATTCGGCCGCACCTATCGCGACCTGCACGGTCTCGAAGTGATCAACCTGCGTCCGTCGTGGGTCTACGGGCCGGGCCTGCCGCGCGCGCGCATTCCGAAAAATCTGATCGACGCCGCGCTGGCCGGGCAAAAGCTGCACATCGCGTCGGGCGCGGACTCGGCGATCGATCACACTTATGTCGACGACGCGGTCGCCGCCATAATCGCGGCCCTCGATCATCCTCATCATCGCTACGACGCCTACAACGTCGGCAGCGGCACGGCGGTCAGCGTTGCCGAACTGATCGCGATCGTCCGCGAACTGGTGCCCGGGGCCGAACTCTCGGTCGGCCCCGGTCCCTATCGCCACGGCGACCGCATCGAGATCGTCAAGAAAGGCGCGCTCGACGTGAGCCGCGCCGCCGCGGAATTCGGCTGGCGCCCGCGGTTCGACATTCGCGCCGGGCTTGCAGCTTACGTGAAAGCCGTGCGCGAACAACAAACGATATCGCGGAACTGAAGGAGGAAATCCGATGGCAAAGAAGAAAGACGCTGCAGTCAAACGCAAACCCGCAATCTGCGCAGCCGCATCGGTGATGTGGAGCGAGTTGCCAGGCCACTTCGGCGGAGCCTATTCGAAACTGCTGGTGCGGCCGGAATCCTGCGGAGCGAAAAGCATCGACTACCGCATTTCCGTGTACCAGCCCCGGGCCTATGTCGAGCTGCACTGGCACCGCATCCAGGAACAGGTCTATCACGTCCTCGACGGCGAAGCGCTGATGGAGATCGACGGCGAGCGCACCGTGGTGCGCAAGGACGACATCATTTTCATTCCGCCCGGCGTGAAGCACGCGATCTACAACACCGGCATGACCGACCTGCGCTTCATCGTCGTCACGTCGCCGTCGGACGAGTAACGGCAAATGCGAAATACAATTCCCTCTCACCGCAGAGGACGCGGATACCCTCGTGAAGCGTGGAGTACCCTTTTAGGACGCAGAGGAAAAGCAGGAGGATTAAAGGTGACTTCAAAATGTCGATTCCATTAACGTTGGTGCAAAATTTAGTCCGCGGCGCACCTGTCAATTTTAACCAGAGATTCTTCTTCTCTTTCCTCCGCGTCCTCTGCGGTGAGCGCTTCTTGATCTCGCTGCTTCTCTGCCTAGGCTCCCTCGCCCCGGCGTGGGCGCAACAGCAGGCGCCGATCCGCATCGGCGTCGTAACCTTCCTGTCCGGACCGGGCGCCGGGCCGATGGGCATCCCGGGACGCAACGCCGCGGAACTGACCTTCGATGCCCTCGACGCCGGAACCGTCCCGGCGCCGTATCAGGCCAAAGGCTTCGGCGGCATCCCGATCGAGATGGTGCTGATCGACGAGGCCGGTTCGACCAGCAACGTCGTGACCCAGTACCGCAACCTGGTCGACAGCCGGAGCGTGGACATGGTCATCGGCTACATCTCCAGCGGCAGTTGCATGGCGGTGGCGCCGATCGCCGAGGAGCTGAAAATACTCACGGTCATTTTCGACTGCGGCACGCCGCGGTTGTTCGAAGACGCATCCTACAAATACGTATTCAGAACCGCGTCGGACGCGACCATGGACAGCGTGGCCGCGGCGAGATACGTCCGCGAACACCTGCCCAACGCCACCCGCATCGCCGGCATCAACCAGAATTACTCGTGGGGCCAGGACTCGTGGAAGGATTTCGAGGCATCGATGAAGGCCCTGGCGCCCGGCATCGAGGTCACGACCTCGCAGATGCCGAAACTCTTTTCCAGCCAGTACGGCAGCGAGATCTCCGTCCTGCTCGCGGGCAACCCGGACGTCATCCATTCCAGTTTCTGGGGTGGCGACCTCGAGGCTTTCATCCTGCAGGCCGCTCCGCGCGATCTGTTCAGCCGCAGCACGGTCGTGCTGACGACCGGCGATGCGCAGCTCTCCAACCTTGGCACCCGCATTCCCGACGGCACCATCATCGGCGCGCGCGGCCCGCATGGCGTGTTCGCGCCGGACAACGAACTGAACCGCTGGTTCAGGAAAGCGTACGAGAAACGGTATGGCACGCCGCCGCCCTTTGCCGCCTACCACATGGTGCAGGCGATCCTCGGCACCAAGGCCGCTTACGAAAAGGCGAAGTCCGCGGCGAACGGCAAGGCCCCCGGCACCGACCAGGTCATCGCGGCTTTCCAGGGGCTGAGCTATGAGACGCCGAGCGGCACAACGAAGATGGCGCTGGGCAACGGACATCAGGGCATCCAGCCCATGGTGTACGGCATGACGAAGGCAGTCGGCGGCAAGCTGACGATGACCAACGTGACACGCTATGCCGCCGAGCAGGTCAACCCGCCGGAAGGCGTCAAGAGCGAAGACTGGATCAAGTCCGGCTTCGCCCACTGATCGGGTCCTTATTGATCTTTCCTAAATACATGACAACCGTTTGTACGCACATGCGTTACATTTCCATCGGGTTGATTGGAGATGATTGGCATGGTGAAGAAGCGGTTGGACGAAGCAACGAAGAAGCGACT
>JANXPQ010000041.1 GCA_025357235.1 Betaproteobacteria bacterium | reverse complement strand
CGGTATTTTGTGAGCGCGGCGCGATCACCGGCGCAATTGCTCGAAGATCTGATGGCCGAACTGAATGCGCTTGATGCAGACGATCCGCGGCAATGCGAAACGACGCTGCTGATCCACCCCCATGTCCTGACGGATTTTTCCGACTACAACGATTTTCTGGGACGGGCCGACGATGCCGTTGCCGAGCTCGGACTCGAGGGCGTCATCCAGGTCGCGAGCTTTCATCCCCGCTACCAGTTCGAAGATGCCGGTGCGGACGACATCGACAATTATACGAACCGCTCGCCTTATCCGATGTTGCATCTGTTGCGGGAATCAAGCGTCGAGCGCGCCGTTACCACCTATCCGGATACCACGGCCATCTATCGCAAGAACATCGATACCCTGCGCCGTCTTGGCCACGAGGGCTGGCGCCGGCTGTGGCTGGCGGAATCGCCCATGGAGGACGAGAAGACATAGTAAATCTGGTCGGTTCCGTGGCCGGAGCAAGGAAGTGCGATCCTGACCGACTCTAAGGCATAGAATAGCTTTCATACCGGCAAAGGTCCTGCAAGGCTGCACCGATGTCGCCCGGTTCTGCGCCGTCCGCAATTGGCCGCCTCTGTGGGGTCTGGAGCGTAGCCGAGGCCGGAACGCCAATGGAATCCCCGAGATTCACAGAATCGGTCTCCTGAACTCACCCCTGCCTGAGGAGCCGCCGCCATGAGCGAAAATGCCAGCACGCGCACCAGCGACCAGCCGGAATCCGACCGTCAGTCACTAGTCCTCGATACCGACTTTCGAATCGTCGCCGAAGATGCACCGGTAATGCTGTGGTTGACCAATGCGGAAGGAAAGGTGGTCTTCACCAATTCGAAGTGGATGAAGTTTGTGGGCAGCCCCACGGGCGGACGCGTCGGCGGCGACGCGTGGATCAAGGCCCTGCATCCCGACGACCTCGACGCATGTCTGAGGATCTTCGAAGAGGCATTCGGGGCGCACAAGTCGTTCGAGATGGAGTACCGCCTGCGCCGGGCGGACGGTCAATATCGATACGTGCTCGACACCGGTGAGCCCTACATCAGCAAGGAAGGGAAATTTGCCGGCTTCATCGGGTCCTCCACTGACATTACCGATCGCAAGAATCACGAAAATCAGTTGCGCGTCTCTCAGCTGGAACTGACGCAACACAATCTGGAGATGCAACTCATCAACGAATTGAATTCCTACCTGCAGGTATGCCGGTCGCTGGAAGAAACGCATTCCATCGTTGCACATTATGCCCGCAGGATCTTCGCCGATTGCACGGGGACACTCTACCTATTCGACGAGAGCCACAGCACGGTCGACGCGGTGGCCCAATGGGGAGATGTGGAATGTTTCTCCTCCGGGCCGATTTCCCCCGACGACTGCTGGGCTCTGCGACAGGGCAAGGTCCACGTGGTCGATGGATCGGCAGACCAGATCGTCTGCAAGCATATAACTGAAGGCTCCAATCAGGGATACGTTTGTGCGCCGGCGATCGCGCAGGGGGAAATGATCGGCGTGCTCTCCGTGACCCTCGGCCGCGGTGAGGGCGCTAACGCGACGGACATGGTGCGCAGGTCCGTGGAATCCCGGTCCCGTCTCATTTCGATGGCCGCGGACAACCTGGCGATGGCGCTGGTCAGCCTGAAGCTTCGTGAAGCGCTGCGCGAGCGGTCGGTGCGGGATCCGCTGACGCGCCTGTTCAACAGGCGCTACCTTGAGGAAACGCTGGCCCGCGAATTGTTGAATTGCAAGCGGGCGGAAAAACCACTGGGCGTGATCATGGTGGACATCGACCACTTCAAGAAATACAACGATACCCATGGGCATGATGTCGGGGACTTCGTGTTAGTGGAGATTGCGGATCTGGTGCGCTCGAAGCTCAGGTCCGCGGACGTGCCCTGCCGCTATGGCGGGGAAGAACTGGCGCTGATCATGCCCGGGGCGGCCAAGGAGATCGCCTTTGCGCGGGCGGAAG
>JANXPQ010000506.1 GCA_025357235.1 Betaproteobacteria bacterium | reverse complement strand
TCGGTCAGGCTGCGGAATCGACCTTCGCTGGCGCGCAGGGCGAGTTCCGTCTGCTTGATTTCGGTAATGTCGCGACCGATCCCACGATAGCCGCGGAATCGACCATGCTCGTCGAAGATCGGATAACCACTGGTGGAAGTGATGCGAGGTTCCCCGCGATTGTTGAACCGGGTGACCACCAGGTCGCGAAACGGCTTGCGCTCCGCAAGAAGTAGGGCGTGAGCGGCTTTTTCCTCATCCGAGATCCCGGCGTGAGGAATTTCCCAGCGCGTCATGCCGAGCTGATTCGACGCGACCGTGCCCGCGTTCTGGCTTGCATCATAATAGCGGCTCGCGCCGAGGCTCTTGAAGCGCAGATTCTCGTCCTGTTCCCAGTACCACTCCGCTGAAAGTTCCGATAATTGCCGGTACCGGTCCACGTTGCGGCGCATGTCGAGCAGTGCGCCGGCCCGCTCGGCGTTGACTCCGGCGACAAGGAGCGTGGTAAACGATGTAATAGCGAGAAAGACATGCAACAGGACCAGATTGACGCCCGGATCGCCTGAGGCGAAGGGGCCGGTGCCGTGAGCGGTCTGCCAGATTGCGGTGACGAACAGCATGGTGCTCGCAATCGTGGAGTAGCGAAGCGGACAAGTTGCCGCAAGCAATACGGCAAATGGCAGCAACGCATAAGTCGCGCGTTCGATGCTCAGTGGCGAACCCAGCCAGCCGTGAAACACAATCTGCGCCGTGATCGTCTGCGCCGCGAGCAACGCGATTGCACGCCAGGTGGATGCATTGCGAAAATTCAACGCAGGGTGGGCTGCCCACGCCAGGATGAGCGGGGTAAACAACAGGATGCCCAGGGCATCCCCCAGCCACCAGACGAGCCAGGTTTTTACGAATTCGGCGCCTGGCAATGCGCCCGCAACCCATGAACTGAAGGGGCCCAATGTCGCGGCGATGATCGGACTGGCTGCTACGCCGAAAATCATCAGCGCTCCGGTATCCCGCAGGTGTTCGAGTTTCGGATTCATGCCGGCCCACTGCGTCAGCACCCACCATCCGGCACAGGCTTCGAGCGAGTTGCCGAAGGCGACGCCTAACGCACTGCCGAGTTGACCGCCAAGCCATAAATTCACTGAGAAGGCGCCAATCGCAACCGCCGGCAGCGTGCGCGGCCCCCACAACAGCAGGGAGGCCAGGGCGATCCCCGACGGCGCCCAGACCGAAGTTGCGTTGTGATTGAAGAAAGCGAATTGCAATCCGGCGATGCCCGCGGCGGTGTACGCGAGCGCTACCGATAAGTTGATCGCGAGGCAGCGAATGCCCCACCAGTGCTTGCAGGAGGAAAGGTCGGCGGTCATGGAGCGATAGTGCAGTCTTGTATGCGCTGGTGTCCTTTGCCCGAAGGGGGAGGCACGCCCTTCCGCCTGCGGCTACGCGGCGGCGCGAGCCGCTTTCTCCGCAACCTTGCCGCGAAATCTTGCGGCGTCGATCACGAACCGTTCGTGGGTGCCCTGCGAAATCCTGTCCATTCCGTCATGCGCTTCGACATGGAAACGCAGTTTTCGGCCGTCAATATCCGTCAGACGGACGCTGACAGTGACTGTCAGCCCGGGAGGCGTGGGTGCTTCGTGCGAGAAATCGACATGCGTTCCCAGCGTCTGTTCAGCCGGCCAGTCCAGATGCGGGCGCAGGGTTTCGATGCATGCCCACTCGAGCAGGCCGACCATGAATCCGGTGGCCAGCACCTCGGGCATTTCGCGGAACAGGTCGGATTCGGGATACAGGTGCGGCACGGTCTTGTTTGCGGGAATCCTGAACTGGAACGTATGGGAAAGGCCGGGTTTGAGAGTGTCTTTCATGATTATCGTTCTGATTGGATGGTTAACGGCGAGAGGGGGTAATTCTAAAATCTTCAAGCCCCTGACCGCCATTGACGGCGCGCATTACCGGGGATGGGCTACGGCAAGGGCGCCGGCAACCGAGCCGGTTAAGGCTTCTTCCTGCGATCTCCGCTCAGCGGCGGAGCGGCCTTGAGAATTTCGTCCACCGTCGTGACACCCGACGCGACTTTCATGGCGCCCGAAATCCTGAGGGGCTTCATGCCGTCCCGGTACGCCTGATCGCGTATCAGCGTGAAATCGGCGTCCACCGTGATCAGCGGGCGTTGAGCGGCGGACATGAGCAGGATTTCGTAGATGCCGATCCGCCCCGAATAGCCCGTCATCCGGCATTCGAGGCAGCCTTTCGCGTAATACATCTGCTGCGGCTTTTCCGCCTGCCAGGGCGATATCAGCATGTTC
>JANXPQ010000031.1 GCA_025357235.1 Betaproteobacteria bacterium | reverse complement strand
GGGCGGCATGAACTCTTCAGCCATGCGGTTCCTTCTTCTTTTCCTGTTGTTGGTCATCGTTCCGGCGCCGGCGGTTCACGCCGGCCAGGCCATCCTGGTCCTGGGCGACAGCATTTCCGCCGGCTACGGCCTGGCGCAAGGCGAAGGCTGGGTTGCGCTGCTGGAACAGCGCATCGGGCGCGACAAGCTCGATTATCGGGTAGTCAACGCCAGCATCAGCGGCGAGACCACGCTCGGCGGGCTCAATCGCGTCCCGGCTGCGCTCAAGGAGCATCAGCCTGCCGTAGTCGTCGTCGCCCTCGGGGGCAACGACGGCCTGCGTGGAAATTCGCTGGAAGAAACCCGCCGGAATTTGATTGCCATCGTCGAGGCCTGCCGCAAGGCTGGCGCGAAAGTCGTGGTCGTCGGCATGCGCATCCCGCCGAACTACGGCACCGTCTACACGCGCCGCTTCGAAGGCTTGTTCGCCGAAGTTGCCAGACAGCAGAATGTTTCGCTGGTTCCCTTCATGCTGCAAGGCTTTGCCGATGACCGAAAAATGTTTCAGGCCGATGGCATTCATCCCATCGCCGCTGCGCAATCTCGCATTCTCGACAACGTCTATCGCCGGCTGCGTCCGTTGTTGCTGCCGCGCCCGCGGCGCTGAAATTTGATCAAGGACCGCATCGTCTTATTCCACGGAGGCGGACAACGGTAGCACAGCCACACCGTTTCCACGAGAACGCGGTCCGTCTCGCGGCTGCTTGCCAATTGTCTGCGGAGCGGTTGCCGGCAACCTGATGGGCGCCGGCGTTGCACGATGATCTCCACCAGCATTTGCAGAAGAATTCTTATGCCCGCAGACCAGAAGTGGCTTATGCACGCCCTTAAGTCCCGCTTAAGTAATGGCCTATAGATTGCCCACCTGAAAAATGGCGACCCGTTCCCGGGATGCCGGGAAGTCAGCAAATTTCGGTTTACGCCCCGGAACCCGGTGCAGCGGATACCGCTGGTAAAATGAAGCATGCGGTTGTTGCTGGTTGAAGACGATCCAATGATAGGCAAGAGCGTCCGGCAGGGTTTGCTGCAGGACGGCTTTAGTGTCGACTGGGTGCAGGACGGCGCGGCAGCGGACCTGGCGCTGGCCAACGAGGTGTACGACCTGATGCTGCTGGACCTCGGACTACCGAAAAAAACCGGCAGCCAGGTTCTCAGGAGTTTGCGGGCACGAGGCAATCCCATACCCGTGTTGATCCTGACTGCGCGCGACGCGGTTGCAGACCGCGTCAAGGCGCTGGACGGCGGGGCTGACGATTTTCTGACGAAACCGTTCGACCTGGACGAACTCTCCGCCCGCGTGCGCGCCCTGCTGCGTCGTCGCGCCGGGCGGGCAACACCCTCCATCACGCATGGCAATCTCGTGCTGAATCCGGCGACGCACGAGGTCTCCCTGAAGGGACGCCCCCTCGTGGTGTCGGCACGGGAATTCGCCGTTCTCATGGCATTGCTGGACCGGCCCGGCGTCGTCCTGTCGCGAGCCCAGCTCGAGGAGAAGTTGTACGGCTGGGATGCGGAAGTGGAAAGCAATGCCGTCGAGGTCTATATCCATTCGCTGCGCAAGAAGCTCGGCCGGGATTTCATCAAGAACATCCGCGGCGTCGGTTATATGGTGCCGACGAAAGCATGAAGTCCATCCGCCGCCAGTTGCTCGTTTCGCTGTTGTCGACGCTCGTCCTCATCGGGCTGTTTGCCGCATTGGGCATCTATCTGACCGTGGAGGCGGAGTTCAACGAGCTGTTCGACTATGAACTCAGGCAGGTCGCCCTGTCTTTTCGCGACGACTCGCTGGGCGGCCCGATCGCGCCACCGGTTCAGATAGTCGACGAGAAAGATGATCTCGTGATCCAGATCTGGAATCGCGCCGGGGTCCTCGTCTATGTGTCGGACGTGCTGCCCGCCCTGCCGCCACGCGCCCCGGCGGGCTTTTCGTCGGTATCGACTCCCGGCACGGAATGGCGCGCGTTCAACATTGATTTGCGCGAGCACACCATCCAGGTGGCCCAACCCAAGAGCGTCCGGCATGCGCTCGCTGCCAGTGCCGCTGCGCGCACGCTGCTGCCCATCCTGTTCCTGGTCGCTGCGCTGGGACTGGTGATCTGGTTCATCATCGGCAAGGGATTGCGTCCGCTCAAGAAGGTCACAGACGCGGTCGAGCAACGGTCCGCGTCCGCGCTGCAACCCTTGCCGGACACAGACCTTCCCCGCGAAGTGCGGCCGCTGGTCACTGCGCTGAACAATCTGCTGGGAGAGCTCGGCCACGCACTGGAGGTGCGCCGCACGTTCATCGCCGATGCGGCACACGAACTGCGCACGCCACTGACCGCAGTGCAATTGCAGATCCAGCTCGCCCGGCGCGCAACCAGCAACGAAGAACGCGCGGCTGCTTTCGTGCAACTGGACGAAGGCGTGAAACGCGCCATTCATCTCGTGCAGCAATTGCTCACGCTTGCGCGGCAAGAACCGGAACTGGCCGAGCGCTCTTCCGCGCCGGTGGAACTTGCGCAACTGGCAAGACAGGCGGTCGCGGACCATGCCTCCATTGCGGAAGCGAAAGGCATCGATCTCGGGGTGGACGGCGAGGCACCGGTTTGGGTTTCAGGCGATTTCGAAGCCTTGCGCGCGATGCTCGGCAATCTGATCGACAACGCCATCCGCTATATCCAGCGCGGCGGGAAAATCGACGTTGGCGTCAATACGCAGGATAACCAGCCGGTGCTGTCGGTGACGGACAACGGGCCCGGCATTCCCGCCGAATTCCGGGACAGGGCCTTCGACCGCTTCTCCCGGCTGGAAGGATCGGCGGAACTCGGCAGCGGCCTGGGGCTGGCGATCGTCAAGAACGTGGTCCTGCGCCATCACGCCACGGTCGCGCTCGAAGCCGCGGAACACGACCGCGGCCTTCGGGTCCTGGTGCGCTTTCCCGCGCCATGAGGCCCGACGATCTCACGCTGGCTTCCGGCTTCACCCGGACGCGCGTGCTCGCCGCGCTCCTGCTGGCATTCTGCGTAATCTGGTTCTGCAACCTCGACTATCGCAGCCTGGTGCGCCCTGACGAAGGACGTTACGCCGAAATCGCGCGGGAGATGGGGGCAAGCGGAGACTGGACCACGCCGCGCCTGAACGGCATCAAGTATTTCGAAAAGCCGCCGCTGCAGTACTGGGCGACCGCAACGGCTTACAAGGCGTTTGGCGAACACGAGTGGACGGCCCGGCTGTGGACCGCCCTGACGGGGTTTGCCGGCGTGCTGATGGTGGGATTCGCCGGCGCCAGATTATTCGGCCGGCGGGCGGGATTTTACTCGGCGGCCGTTCTGGCAAGCAACATCCTCTACGCTGCAATCGGTCATATCAATACGCTCGACATGGGCGTCACGTTCTGCCTGACGCTCGGGCTGCTCAGCTTCCTGATGGCGCAGCGTGGCGATGAACGGACGCGCGAAACGCGCCTGTGGATGTGGCTTGCGTGGACAGCGATGGGCTTCGGTTTCCTGAGCAAAGGCCTGATCGGTCTGGCTCTGCCAGCCGCAGCGATGGTTGCCTACGCGCTCGTCCACCGCAATATTGCATTCCTGAAACGGCTCGAGCCCGTCGCCGGCATCGCCATCATGCTGGCGATCGCGCTGCCCTGGATCGTCGCAGTGTCGATCGCCAATCCTGAATTCCCGCACTTCTTTTTCATCCACGAACATTTCGAACGCTTCCTTACGCAAGCGCATCACCGCACGGCGCCGTGGTGGTTTTTCATTCCGATCCTGATCGTCGGCTTGCTGCCCTGGACGCCGATGCTGGGACAGACGCTGATCGCTGCCTGGAAAGGCGATCCCACCGGACAGGCGTTCAAGCCGCGCCGGTTTCTGCTCCTGTATGCGGCCGTGATTTTCCTGTTCTTCAGTACATCGCAGTCCAAGCTGCCGTCGTATATTCTGCCGATCTTTCCCGCACTCGCGCTGCTCGTCGGCGAATGGCTCACCCGGGTCCGCGGCCGCATGCTGACCTGGCTGATCCTGGCGATCGCCGTCCTCGCGCTCGCCGGCGCCATCGCATCGCCCTGGGTGGCTAACTACGAGAGCGATAAGGTGCCGGCCGCGTTATACGCGATCTTCGGCAGATGGATTCTTTCAGGCACCTTGACGTTGCTCGCGGCCTCCTGCATCGCGATGTTTTTCGCCTGGCGCGAACGCATCGAAGCCGCGGTCGTTACGCTCGCTGTCGGCGGTTTGTTGCTGATTCAGGTGATCATGACCGGACATGAAACGCTGTCGCCGTCCTTCTCCACTTCACATCTGGCGGGCACGCTCGCCCCTCTTCTGGACGCCGACACCCCTTTCTACAGCGTGCGCACCTATGAGCAGACGCTGCCTTTCTATATCAAGCGAACCGTGACGCTGGTCGACTACCGCGACGAACTGGATTTCGGTCTGAAACAGGAACCGGAACTGGAGATTCCGACCATGGAAGAGTTCGAGGCACGCTGGCGCAATGATCGCAAGGCAATGGCGATCATGGGGCCGGACGTCTACCGCGAATTGACCGGACGCGGACTGCCGATGCGCCTGCTCGCCGAAGATGCGCGCCGTGTTATCGTGTCAAGACCATGAATTCCATCAGTTTCATGCTGGTTCTCGCGGGCGTGCTGCTGAATGCCGCGGCACAACTGCTCCTCAAGGCCGGCACCAACAGCATCGGGGCATTCGCCTTTACTGCCGGCAACCTGGTTCCGGTCGGGATCAAGGTCGCTTCCAATCCATTCATCGTCGGCGGCCTCGGCTGCTATGCCGTCAGCGTGGTGGTCTGGATCATGGCGTTGTCGCGCGTCGAGGTGAGCCTCGCCTATCCGATGCTGTCGATCGGCTATGTCGTCAACGCAGTGGCCGCGTGGTATCTGTTCGGCGAAGCGCTGACGGCGCAACGCATGATCGGTATCGGCACCATCATCGTCGGCGTTTTTCTGGTCGCGCGCTCGTGACTGCGCGCACTCCCGTCGTGCCCTACCTCCCGTTCGCGCGTCCGTCGATCGACGAGGAAACCATAGCCGGGGTGGTGGAAGTGCTGCGCTCAGGCTGGATAGCGAGCGGACCGAACGTGCTCAAGTTCGAGCAGGCCCTTTCCGAGTATCACGAGGGGCGGCCGGCACGGGTCGTGACTTCGGCCACCGCAGCCCTCGAACTGGCCCTGCAAGTTGCCGGCGTCGGTCCCGGTGCCGAGGTGATCACCTCGGCAATGAGTTTTTTTGCGGCGCCGAACATGATCGTGAAAGTGGGCGCAAAGCCGGTGTTCGTGGACTGCGATCTCATCACGCGCAATATCGATTTCGACCAGGTGGAAGCGTCCATCACACCGCGCACCAGGGCGATCATGCCGACGCATTTTGCCGGGCTGCCGGTGGATATGGAGCGCCTGTACGCCATCGCGCATAAGTACGGGCTGAGGGTGATCGAAGACGCTGCACTGGCGATCGGCTCGCGCTGGCGCGGACAGCGCATCGGCGCTTTCGGCGACCTCGTGGCGCTTAGCTTCCACCCGAACAAGAACATGACCACCATCGAGGGGGGTGCGCTGCTGATGAGCGATGCCGCCGAGGTAAGGCTGTTCGAGAAGTTGCGCTTTCACGGCATCGTGCGCCTGCCGGACGGCACTCGCGACGTTGACGTCGCCGGAGGGAAGTTCAACCTGCCGGACGTCAACGCCCGCATCGGCCTCGCACAACTCGCCCGGCTCGAGGAATTCAATGCGGCACGGCGCGTGCTCGCAGGGCGCTATTTCGCGAATCTGCGCACGGATCCGCAATGCGTACTACCCGCGCACGCGTACGCCGGCGAGGAAGAAGGCCACAGCTGGAACATGTTCTGCGTGCTGCTGCCGCTCGAGCGGCTCGACATCACGCGCAGACAATTCATCGAGGCCATGCACGCCCGCGGCATCGGCATCGGCATTTCTTACGAGGCCCTGCACCTGACCACGCTGTGCCGCGGCTTCGGGTACCGCGAGGGCGATTATCCGAACGCCGAGCGCATCGCACGCGAAACCGCGACGTTGCCGCTCTTTCCGGCGATGAGCGCCGGCGACGTCGATCGTGTTTGCCAGGCCGTTGCCGAGGTTCTTGCCGGCGCCCGCCGCTGACGCCAACCGCCTCCGGATCATTCCATGTCCCACCCCACCCTTTCAGTCGTCATCCCGGTCTATAACGAAGAGGCCGGGCTGCCCGCCTTGTTTGCCCGGTTGTATCCGGCACTGGACGCGATCGGCATCGCGTACGAGATCATTTTTGTCAACGACGGCAGCCGCGACGCTTCGGCGGCCGTATTGCGCAAGCAGTTCGAGCAGCGCCCGGATGTCACCCGGATCATCCTGTTCAACGCCAACTACGGCCAGCACCTGGCGATCATGGCCGGTTTCCAATATGCGCGCGGCAAGCGCATCGTGACACTGGATGCCGACTTGCAGAACCCGCCCGAGGAAATCGGCAAACTGCTGGCCAAGATGGATGAGGGCTACGACTACGTCGGCGGCGTGCGCGCCGAGCGCCAGGACACCTGGTTTCGCCGCAATGCCTCGCGACTGATGAACCGGTTGCGGGAGCGCACTACGCGCATCCACATGACCGACCAAGGGTGCATGCTGCGCGCCTACGACAGGCCGGTCGTGGACGCGATCAACAAATGCGAAGAGGTCAACACGTTCATTCCGGCGCTGGCCTATACCTTTTCGAGCAATCCTACCGAGGTCGAAGTCGCGCACGAGGAACGCGCGGTCGGCACGACCAAGTATTCGCTGTACAAGCTGTTGCGGCTCAATTTCGACCTGGTTACCGGGTTCTCGCTGGCGCCGCTGCAGGCGTTCTCCCTGGTCGGCTTTGTCCTGGCCGTTTTTTCCATGGGCGTGGTCGTATTCCAGGTTATCAACCGGCTCGTGCGCGGCGCGGCCGCCGAAGGGATGTTTCAGTCGGTGACGGAAGCCGCGCAGTTCTTCCTGTTCGGGGTGGTGCTTTTCGGCATCGGTTTGCTGGGCGAATATATCGGCCGCATCTACCAGGAAGTTCTGCGCCGGCCGCGCTTCATCGTCAGCGCCGTGCTCGAAGAACGCCCGGCCGCGGAGGCGGCGCAGGCCGAACTTCAAAAAAATTCGGCCATCCGCTGACGCCAGGATGACCAGCGCCGTCGTTTTCGCCTATCACGATGTCGGCGTGCGCTGCCTCAAAGTCCTGCTCGCGCAAGGCGTGACCGTGCCCCTCGTCGTCACGCACCAGGACAATCCGGCCGAAAACATCTGGTTCGAAAGTGTCGCCGCGCTGGCGCGCAATCACGATATTCCCGTGGTCACGCCGGACAATCCGAACCTTCCCGCCACGGTGGAGCAAGTCACGGCCGGGCGTCCGGATTTTCTGTTTTCCTTCTACTTCCGCCACATGATAGGCTTGCCGCTCCTTGCCGCTGCAAAACGCGGGGCGCTGAACATGCACGGTTCGCTGCTGCCCAAATACCGCGGAAGAGTTCCGGTCAATTGGGCGGTCATCAGGGGCGAACATGAAACCGGAGCCACGCTGCACTACATGGTCGAAAAACCCGATGCCGGCGATATCGTCGACCAGCAGGCGGTGCCGATCCTGCCCGACGACACGGCGCCCGAAGTCTTCCGCAAGGTTACATTCGCTGCGGAAATCGTCCTGCATCGGAGCCTCCCCCTGCTCATAGCCGGCACCGCGCCGCGGATCAAACAGGACCTGGCGCGCGGATCCTACTTCGGCGGCCGCAAGCCGGAGGACGGGCGCATCGACTGGAACGGCACCGCCGAGGCAGTCCACAACCTCGTGCGCGGCGTCGCCCCGCCCTATCCGGGCGCTTTCACCACGATCGCCGGAAAGACCGTGCGCATCCTGAAGTCCCTGCGCCAGCCCGGACGCCGCGGCCGTTTTTCCGCACCCACCCTGTTCGTGGAAAACGGGGTTTGCTTCGCACAGTGCGCCGATGGCGGCGTTCTGCGCATCGACGACATCGAACTTGCCGGGCGGCGGCTACAATCGCGTGAAATCGACGCGATGCTCGGCCCCACCCCTCTTACATTGCTTTCCTGAAACCCAGGGCCTGACGTGAAAAAAATCCTGATACTCGGCGTAAACGGCTTCATCGGCCATCATCTTTCCAAGCGCATCATCGAAACCACCGACTGGGACGTGTTCGGCATGGACATGCAGAGCGAGCGTGTATCGACCTTGCTCGACCGCAAGCGCTTCCATTTCTTCGAAGGCGACATCACCATCAACAAGGAATGGATCGAATATCACATCCGCAAGTGCGACACGGTGCTGCCATTGGTGGCAATCGCGACGCCGGCCACCTACGTCAAAGAGCCTCTGCGGGTATTCGAACTCGACTTCGAAGCCAATTTGCCGATCGTGCGCCACGCGGTGAAGTACGGCAAACGGGTGATCTTCCCGTCCACGTCGGAAGTTTACGGAATGTGCCGGGACGACGAGTTCGACCCGGAGAAATCTGAACTGGTGTACGGCCCGATCAACAAGCCGCGCTGGATATACGCCTGCGCCAAACAGTTGATGGACCGCGTGATCGCCGCCTATGGCCAGCAGGAGGGGCTCGACTACACCTTGTTCCGCCCCTTCAACTGGATTGGCTCCGGGCTGGACAACATCCACACGCCGAAAGAAGGCAGCTCGCGCGTGATCACCCAATTCTTCGGCCACATCGTACGCGGCGAGACCATCAAACTGGTGGACGGCGGCACCCAGAAACGCGCCTTCACCTATATCGACGACGGCATCGACGCTTTGATGAAGATCATCGAAAACCGGGACGGCATCGCCAGCGCCAAGATCTACAACGTCGGCAACCCGAAAAACAATTATTCGGTTCGCGAACTGGCGAAGATGATGATCGATCTCGCCCTCACCTATCCCGAGTACCAGGCGGCAGCGAAGCTGGTCAAAACGGTCGAAACCACTTCCGCAGACTATTACGGCGGCGGTTACCAGGACGTGCAGAATCGGGTGCCCAAGATCGACAACACCTGCCTGGATCTCGGCTGGCAGCCGAAATTCGACATGCAGACTTCGCTGCGCAATATCTTCGATGCCTATCGCGGCCACGTGGCTGATGCCCGCAATCTGGTCAATTGATGTCTGAACCGCGGCGTCACGCAGATTCATGAAGCTGGCCCTCAAGATAGACGTCGACACCTATCGTGGCACCCGTCATGGCGTGCCGCGTCTGGTGGAAATCCTGAAGTCGCGCAATGCCGGCGCCAGTTTTCTGTTTTCCCTCGGCCCGGATCACACCGGCCGGGCCATCACGCGAGTGTTTCGCGCCGGTTTTCTGCGCAAGGTGCGCCGCACCTCCGTGCTCGAGCATTACGGCATCAAGACCCTGCTCTACGGCACCCTGCTTCCCGGCCCGGATATCGGACGGGAATGCGCGGGCATCATGCGCGACGTGCGCGATGGCGGATTCGAAGTGGGAATCCATACCTGGGATCACGTGTTGTGGCAAGACAACGTCGCCGGCGCCGATGCGCAGTGGACGCGCCGGCAGATGGACCTCGCCTGCGAGCGCTTCCAGGAAATTTTCGGCGAACCGGCGCGCATCCATGGCGCAGCGGGCTGGCAGATGAATCGGGACGCCTATCGGCTCACGCAGCGGCTGGGGTTCAGTTTCTGCTCGGATACGCGCGGCAACGCGCCGTTCGTGCCCGTCTATCAGGGCGAGATCATCGCCTGTCCGCAACTGCCCACGACACTGCCGACCTTGGACGAGTTGATCGGCCTGGACGGCGTGAACCCCGGCAACGTCGTCGACCGGTTGCTGGAACTGACACGCCAGGAGACGCCGAGCGGCCACGTGTTCACCTTGCACGCCGAACTGGAAGGCATGAAGTTCGCCCCGCTCTTCGAACAACTGCTGGACGGCTGGCTGGCGCAGGGGCACGAACTGGTGTCGCTCGGGGGCTATCTGGAAGCCCTGGCATTCAACGATCTACCGCGGCACGAAATCGCCACCGGACCGGTTCCGGGCCGCAGCGGCGCACTGGCACTGCAGGGCCGCGAGTTCCTCGCCTCCACCTGATTCCTCTCAGCCCTCCACCCAACACGGAGGCACGGAGAAAAGCCAGAGAACACGGAGAAAAGCAATAACGGGCGTACTACGGCGGCGAGTTTGGACGCCGGGCACGTCAGTTTGCGGAGGACGCCAACAGAAAAATCCTCAAAAACTTTCCGTACTTGATTTCCTC
>JANXPQ010000580.1 GCA_025357235.1 Betaproteobacteria bacterium | reverse complement strand
ATGGCAGTTCCTCAAAAAGTTGGTTACGTGCTTCTCTTCTGCCGTAGCCAGCTCATCTCTGGAGCCGCGCAACAACGTGATGCCGATATAAATACTATACCACGAGTTCAGAGCCCCGCGCTAGTCGGTGTATCAGGCCTTGAAGAACGGCTCCAACTGCTGCAGATCGTGCTCGGTCAGTACGCCCATATCCGAACTCAGGCTCTCGACCAGCGCGTCCATTGTCAGCGCCGCCTGTGGCAGTTCCGATTCTGTCTGCAGGAATTCGGCGAACCTGGCCTGCAACTGCGACATCTTGTCCGCGTCGCCCGAGATATCCACGAGCACAACATCATTGCCCGTCGGCGCCGGCACACCGGCCAGTTCGTAGATTAGTGCGTTCTTCTGCTTCTCGCAGACGGTCACTTCCGCCTGCACTTTGTTCTCGTACTTCAGCAGCAGGTAGGCGACCTTGGGGGACTTCTTGACGGGCGAAAGCGCGCGCCAAGCGGCTGCGGAATTCCAGATGTCTTGCAGTTTCATCATACCCTCCGGTAAGTAAAAAACACGGGGCGGTGTGCCCCGTGCTTCTATGACAGCACTCTCTTAGACCGGTTCCAGCAGAACCATCACTTGCGCGGCGGTGAGCGCACCCACGGTGCCGCCCCACTTGGTCGAGAGGCGGTCGCCAACAGCGAGAGTCACTGTGGCGATCGTGGGCGACAGCGTGCCAGTGACGCGGGTATTGGCCGAGCCGCTGAATGTCATCGCGCCAGTCAGCACCGAAGTACCGGCGCCAGGAGCGGTCGTGCCGGTGTCCTTGATGACGTCGACCGTCGGCGTCGCCGTGGAGCTGGCGATGCACGACACGGCCTTTACGCGGTAGGCGCGGTTGGCCACGAGGAACGTGTAGCTCGTGGCCGTGGCCGGGACGTTGGTCGCGTACGGAGGCTGTTGCGAGTAGCCCTCTTCGGCCATGCCGGAAACGCTGTTGAACAGGACTTCGCCGGGATTGCCGGTGGAAACCGCCGTGCCCGGGATGAGGTTGACGTTGCCGCCAGCGTTCGTGCCGCCCGCGCCGTTACCGGCGGTGAGGGTGATGGTCGAGCCGTTCGCGGAGGTGGCCGCGCCCACGGTGATGCCGATCGCGCCGGCCGCACCGGAAGTCGCGCCGCCCGCGCCCGAAGTGATGTTGACCGCACCGCCCGCGCCGGTCAGACCCGGCGTGCCGCCGACAAGCGCAACCGCGCCGCCCGCGTTGGCGCTGGTGGACGAAACGCCGCCGGTGACAGTGACCGCGCCGCCCTGTGCCGCCGCCAGGCCGTTGACAGCCATTGTGGCACTCGTCGTGCCGAGGGTCGAAAGGTTGAGGACGTCGAGCGATTTGTTCGCGTCGACAATCAGCGCCTTGGACGCGGAAGTCGTGCCCGCCACGACGCCATCGAGCGCGGTAGACGCGGGCAACGCCGCGGTGTACCAGTGGCCATTGGCGTCGCAGTGGAACGTGGCGAGGCCGCCGCCCGGGATCGTGAATGCGCCGGTGGTAACCGTCAGGGAGTTGATCTGGTCGCCCGCCCCCGGGTACGCCGGAAGGTCTTGGTTCGACACGGTGTTGAGGATAGAGACGAGGCCATCGATCTCTGCTTTCGGTAGGATGGCGCACTTCGTGCCGTCCGCACCGGTGACGATGCTGCGCCCGTTATTCAGGGCGGCGGCGTTTGTGTTGCTCGAGCCGGCCGCAGCGACGGTGTCGACTTTGATGCTACGCAACCAGGTTTTCTTGGCCTCCAGATCGAGGATCGAACCGGTGATCTGTACGCGGGAAATGACGGTCATGGCAGACTCCTCGAACTAGTTATTTTGGTTTCGTTGAAGAAAGACTTCACCCTTTCAGCATACCATCTTTCCCCAACTACTGTCCAATCGCTATTTCTTCTCGTACGTAGCCGCGACTTCGTCGAATGCGCCGTCGAAATCGTTCGGGTCCGCTTTCCCTTTTGGACCAACATTCGTGCGCCGCGAACCGACCGGGATAAGCGCCGCGGCGTCCGCTGCCGCCTTCGCCTTGGCCGCCGCTTTCGCTTCCGCTTCCAGGCGCGCCTTCTCCGCGGCGCCGTTGTCGCCGCCTTGCGCGACTACACCGGTCGCCTTCTTGAAGTCCGAGACGAGTGCCGCCACCGCGCCGGTCGTGCCGCCGTCATAGACGGCCTGCGCGCCAGCCTGCGCGTACTCGGGCAGCGACTTGATCCACGCCGGGATCTTGGCGATCACCGCGTCGTAGTCGACGTGCTGCCGGCGTAGCTCAGCGAAGTGCTGGTCCTGGGCAGTAGCGCCGGCCACGTTCTCCACCGCCGCGAGACGGGGGCCGTACACCTTCATCACCCCCTCGATCGCGGCCTGCACCTTCGCGTTGGTCGCCTTGTCGGCCGCCTTCAAGCGCGCCTGCATCGCGGCGTACTCGGTCGGGAAATCCTTCTCAAACTGCGCGAGCGCCTTTTTCTCATCCTCGCTCGGCTCGTACGGGGCCACGGAATCGGCGCGGGCTTTCGCGTCGGCTTCCGCTTTCACCTTCGCGTCGGATTCCGTTTTAGCCTGCGCGTCGGCTTGTGCCTTGGCTTCGGAATCGGCGCGCACTTTTGCGGCGGCTTCGTCCCGCACCTTCGCCTCGGCCGCTTCCTTCGTCGCCGTTTCAGCGGCAACGCGCTCTGCCTCGATCTCCTCCGGCGTCTTGCCCCTGTTCGCTTCCTCGCGCGCCTTCGCCTCGGTGGTCGCTTTCGCTGTAGCCTCGGCCGAGACCCGCTCTGCCTCGATTTCATCCGGCGTTTTCGTCGGCGCGGTAACGGGCTCTTTCTTGTCTGCCACCTGTTCGGCGGCGAGCGCCACCTTATCGAACTCGGCGGCGAACTCTTCCTCCGCGCTTACTTCCGTCTTCTCGGTCATTTGTCATTCCCCTCGGTTGTAGTAATTGCTGGTCCCTGCTCGATGATCTTGAGCATCTTGTTAATTTCCCGCGCGGCGCCCTGCGCTAGCGTGAGATCATCGCCGGTGAGGTTCACCCACCGCTCGTTGATCTCGTGGCGCCTGAATTTCAGGTATTCGTATACCGCGGTGCCCTCGTGCCGGGCTGCATGCACCTTCTGCATCAGCTCGCGCTTCTCTGCGTGTGCGGTGGTCATGCGGCCCTCTTAGCCGGCTTGGGCGGGTTGAGTGCGATATGCGCCTTGGCTGCCGCGGCGGTGAGATCGGCCACCGTCTTACCAGCGGCGGCGCGTGCTTTCGCACCAGCCTCGAGGCCGGCGATAATGGTCTCGAACACTTCCACGCCGAGCGATCCATCAGCTTTGCGCGCTAGCGCGGCGTTCTTCATCGCGTTGGAGAGCGCCTCTTCCACCTGAGCGGCGAGGAGTTCGTCCTGCGCCTGCAGATTCTTCTCGTGCTGCGCCGCGTTCCGCTGGATGGTCTCGTTAGCGACGGCCTCGTCTTCCAGCAGTTCATCCACCGGCAGATCGTGCGCCTTCATGCGCTGGACGAGCATGGCGCGGGTCTTGATGTGCGGCGCCTCATCGGGCGAGATGCTCGCGCGAAAATCGTTCAATGCACGGCCTAGCACCTCTTTCGAAATGAGGGTCGTCGAGCCACGAGCGATGACATCGTGATCGCCATCCCGCGACGGGTTCGGATCGTACTTCATGTTCCACTTTACCAGCGCGGAAATGAGCGAGATCGTGAACGAGTCGTAGTTTCGCACCGTGTCGCGAATGGGGAGGGCCGCGGCGCCAAGGAACGCACTCGCGTTGTCTGTAGTGCGCAGGGCCTCGCTGCCGCCCTGAGACACGTCGCCCATGGAGGGCGGCGGCAGACCAGACTCCTGCTGTGCGAAGGACATGAACATATCGAGGAGCGCCTTCAGCTCCGTGAGGTGGCTGTCGATCTGCACATTCGCCAGTACCGAGTTGACATTCTTGTTGCCCGTCAGATCCTCGAACCGCCAGGTTTTATGCTTGCGGATGGACATATCCTGCCCCGGCACCAGGTGATCCTCGTCCACGATGGCCTGGGGGCCAACGACGCTCATGTTGTCGAGCGCGGCTCGGGCGGTTTCGCAAATCGACATCTGCGAGTCGCGCAGCACGTCGCACTGGCCACTGCCGAGGATCGTAAGATCGTCGTCCTCGAACACGAAGTAATGGTGGTAGGGAATCTCGCCATCGAAAGGCGAGAGGACGAGCTTGATCAGCGTCTCGCCGATCATCCACGCGTTGGCGTGGTAGTTCTCGCCCAGCTTGCCGTCCGCAATGTCGATGCCGGCCGCCTTCATATCGTGGCCGCTCACGTAGCCGCGGTACGATAGCGCCTCGAATTTGCGCGTTTCCTTGGACGCGACAGGAGCGAGACCGCTCTTGGGCTCGCCCTTGATCTCCGTCTCCCACCACTGCGCCTTGTAGTTGCCGACGGTGTTCTTCGAGAGGAACTCGCGAACACGAGAGCCGAAGAAGTCCGGCCGACCAGCGAGCGCTTCTACCTCGGGGCGCGTCATGATGTGCCGATCGTAGTTGCCGTCCTGCTTGTCCAGGGACACTGCCGTCATGTCGGGGTAGTGGTCCCAGATGGTCAGGTGGTCGAACTGCGGCTTGAACTTCGTGGCATCCTTGGCTAGCCACTGCCCCGAGTTCGCGTCCTGGTACCAGGTGCGCGTCTTTACCTCGACGTGTTGCGGGCCGACAGCGATGCCGGTGTTGTAGGTGACCGCCGACTTTACGACCTTGCGCGCGAGCGTGATGAACTCCATGCCCTGCAGATCGTCGTTGACCTTCACCTCCATGCGCTCGGCCTTGCCGGCGGCAAACGCGACGATCGCCTTCTCGATCTCCTCGTCCGTCAGTTGAACTTGCGCCGGCTGGAGTTGTTGATTCTGTTCGGAGGCCTTCTTGATCTTCTCCTGCACGAGCGCATCGAGCACCTGTTGCAGCTGCTCTTTGGGGAGATCCGGGAGCGGAGAGGCTTTGATGCCATAGTTCTTCTCCGTATTCGGGAAGAGCATCTGCATCAGGCGCGCGATCGTGCCGCGCACCATCCACTGCGTAACGCCGGGATACGCCTTCGAGCGGTCGGTCGGAATGTTCTTCAGCGTCTCGGGGTCATAGATCTTTCGCACCTGGCGCAAATTGCGCAGCCAGCGCTCCTCAATCATCTTGCGATCGGTGACGTAGGTCTGCCAGCGTTTGAACAGGGTCGTGCCCAGCGAGTCGAGCTTCGGTTCGTCGAGCGTGGGCGGCATATTGTCGGTCATGGCATCACCTTTGTGTGGCGTACGGATTGGGCGGAGTTTCCACCACAGCCTGCAAACCTCGTTCCTTCAACTCGGCTTTCCTGCGGCCGCCACGCTCGTAGTACATGTCGCCGTACTGATTGGCTTCGCCAACGTGCGACGCATCGTTCTTCTCCACCTCCGTGGAAGGGCGCCCGTCCTTGAACTTCTTCCACATGAATCCGCCTTCCAGCGCCTCTATCAATTCTACAGCACCCGGGTCCACCTGGTACGCCGGCATACCGCGATCTACCAGCATTGAGAGAAAGTGATCCGTCGCACCCTGGCGATGCACCGGCGAGTTACTCCACGCGAGCTTAACCTTGCCGAGCCCCTTGCGGCGATAGCGCTGGAAGATGTCCACACAGCTCACTTCATCGCCATCGGCGCCGCGGCCTCCGCTCGGGTCACCAGTCACGAAGCAATCGAACCCGTCGTACTTTTGGCGCAGGAGCGGCAGCAGCCGCGTCTCGATCGCGCGCTCAAGGCCCATGCCGAATGTGGCGATCGCGTCCAGAGTGAGCACGCGGCCGAAAGCGTCCTGCTGTTTCAGCGCAATAGCGGGCGTGAGCCCGAAGTCCGCGCTGATGAGCAGCAGATTGTTGCGGTTCGGAACGAGAGGCCGCGACGCGACGTGGAGCGCCCGGTTGAACATCGGGTGCACGGGCTTACCGCCTTTCGAGCGGCCGTACTCGCACATCACGTAGGTGCGAATATAATCCTCTGTCTTGTTCCGGATCAGGTTGGGGTAGTAGCCCGGCGGCAGGTTCGCCAAGTTCTCCGCGTGCGGGTTCTCGGTGTATGTGCCATCGATCTGGCGCAACATCCCAGACGACTGCACAAACTTCTCGTACCCGTTTTCCTTGCGCGTCTTTCCATCCGAGGGGTCAAGGCCCTCGAGCATGTTGTACCAGTACGAGCCCTTCTCGGGCATGTTCGAGTCGCCGAACATGCCAATCCACGACGGGCCGCCGTCGGCCATCCGCGGGTAGCGACCGAGCCGGCCGTCTAGCGCTTCCACGATCACCTGCTTGATGTCGCGGAACTCGTTCAGGTACGCACCCGTCAATTCGATCGAGAGCAGGTTCGAGACATCCGCCTCATCGTCGAGTGCGCGAAAGATCACCTCGCAGTTGATGCCGTCCTTCTTGATGTGGTACGTCTTGGTCATCGCGTGGTATTCGCCAAGCGAGCCGTTCGGGAACCAGTCGAACCAGGTCTTCATCGTCGTGTCGCGCAACTGCGGCATCGTTTCACGCACGACGGCGATGCGCGTCTTCTTCTCCCCGTTCAGGATGGACGCGCGTTGCATCTGCGCACGGCGAGGAATCTCGATCTGCGAGCCCACGGACTTGCCTGAGCCGAAGGGACCCAGTATCCAGCGGTAGCGCGCATCGCTCTGCATGTACGCTGACACGATCGGCGGAAAGCTAGCGGCGACTTTCATGCGCGCAGCATCACGTTCGTGCGGGCCGTGTTGAGATCCACCATGTTGCCGTAGAGCGGCGAGGCGAGCTTACCCGCGATCA
>JANXPQ010000568.1 GCA_025357235.1 Betaproteobacteria bacterium | reverse complement strand
GGGGGCAGCGCTGCACGAGGATCTTGTCGCGCTCCTTCAACTCATGATGGGAATGGCTGTCGAAATGCGCGCGCGCATCGGCGGCCTTGAGGATCATGATTTCGATCTTGGATTCGCTGCCAACGACGATCGGCCGGTTGGACAGCGTATGCGGACACACCGGCACCAGCCCGATGACATTCAGGCTGGGATGCAGGATTGGGCCGCCCGACGACAACGCATAGGCCGTGGAACCGGTCGGGGAAGCCACGATCAGGCCATCGGAGCGCAGGTTATAGACGAACTTGCCGTCGATGCGCACTTCCAGCTCGATCAGGCTGCCTTCGGCGCCCTTGTTCACCGAGATGTCGTTGAATGCCACCACGTCCAGCACCCTGCGCTCCGCGCTCCAGACCTCGGCCTGTAGCAGCATGCGGGATTCCTCGACGAACTGGCCATCGAGAATGGCCGCCATCGCGTCGAACATGCCGCCCATCGACAGATCCGTCAGAAAACCCAGCCGACCCTGGTTGATGCCGACCAGGGCCACGTCGAAAGGCGCAAAAGTGCGGGCGATATTGAGCATGGTGCCGTCGCCGCCTATGACGATGGCCAATTGGGCCGCGCGCCCCACTTCGTCCAGCGGCAGCACGGAATAGCTGTTCTTGCCCACATGGGTTGCAGTCAGCGGATCGAGCAGCACCTGGACGCCGCGCTCGTGCAGGAATTGCGCAAGGCGCAGCACCGGCTCAGCGATCTCCGGGCTTTTGTATTTGCCGATCAGCGCGATGGTCTTGAATGTCTTCGACATGCTGCGAATTAGAGCACATTTGCCGACCCGGCTCTCATCAGGAACCGACAGGTCGCGACTGGGGCACGGTAGAATGCATCCATGACCACAAGCGACAGTTTCCCCAGCGAGCGGGCACAGCGACTGCTGAAGATGCTGGTCGAGCGCTATATTTCCGACGGCCAGCCGGTTGGGTCGCGCGCGCTTGCCCGCTTTTCCGGCCTCGAACTGAGCCCGGCGAGCATCCGCAACGTCATGGCGGACCTGGAAGAACTCGGCTTCATCTCCAGCCCGCACACTTCAGCGGGCAGGATACCGACGCCGCGCGGCTACCGCTTTTTCGTCGATACGCTGCTCAAGGTCCGCCCGCTGGACCAGGTCGAGATCAGCCAGCTGGAAGGACAGCTGCAGCCGGACAACACGCAGAAGCTCGTCGCCCAGGCCTCGCACCTGCTGTCCGACCTGACGCGCTTTGCGGGTGTGGTGATGACGCCCAAGCGCAGGACCGCGGCCTTCCGCCACATCGAATTCCTGAGCCTGTCCGAAAAACGCATCCTGCTGATCATCGTAGCACCCGACGGGGACGTACAGAATCGCATCATCCTGACCGACCGCGCCTACAAACCTTCGGAACTGGTCGAGGCGGGAAACTTCCTGAACCAGAACTTCGCGGGACTGACTTTCGACGAAATCAAGGGGCGCATCCACGAAGAATTGCGCCAGTTGCGCGAGGACATGACGCAGCTGATGACCATGGCGCTGGAAGCCGGCAACGAAGTCATGGGCCAGCATTCCGAGGATTATGTGCTCTCGGGCGGACACAACCTGCTGCATGTCCAGGAGCTGTCGTCGAACATGGCAAACCTGCGCAAACTCTTCGACATGTTCGAACAGAAAACCAGCCTGCTCCAATTGCTCGACGTGAGCAGCCGCGCGGAAGGCGTGCAGATTTTCATCGGCGGCGAGTCCGGTCTGGTGCCGCTCGACGAATGCAGCGTGGTGACTGCGCCTTACGAAGTCGACGGTCAGGTGGTGGGCACCGTCGGCGTGGTCGGCCCGACCCGCATGGCGTACGAGCGCGTGATCCCGATCGTCGACATCACTGCCAAGCTGCTGTCGAGCGCGCTATCCCAACACTAGTGAACGGTGAACAGGGAACGGTGAACGGCAGGATCCGGTTTTCACCGTTCGCTGATTACTGATCACCGTTCACGCCCTCAATGAAATACCTTCCCGAACCAAAACACCAGCACGGCACCATTGCCAGAACCGGCATCCTGCTGATCAACCTCGGCACGCCGGACGCCCCTACGGCGGCCGCAGTGCAGCCTTTCTTGCGGGAGTTTCTGTCCGATCCGCGGGTGGTCGAAATCTCCCGTCCGTTGTGGTGGCTGATCCTCAACGGCATCGTGCTGCGCACGCGTCCGCGCCAGTCGGCCGCGAAGTACGCGTTGATCTGGGCCAAGGAAGGTTCGCCACTTGCTGTCCATACCGCGAAGCAGGCCACGCTGCTGAAGGGTTACCTCGGCGAGCGCATCAAGACGCCGCACTCGGTGGCGTGGGCCATGCGCTACGGCCAGCCTTCCGTCGAGAAGACGTTACTCGGCTTGCGCGATCAAGGCTGCGATCGCATTCTGGTATTGCCGCTCTATCCGCAGTACTCGGCCAGCACCACGGCCAGCGCCTTCGATGCCGTATTCGACACCGTGAAGCAAATGCGAAACGCGCCTGCGTTGCGGCTGGTCAAGCATTACCACGATCACTCCGCATACATCGCGGCGCTGGCGAAGCGCGTCAACGACTATTGGATGACCAACGGCCGTCCCGACAAGCTGCTGATGAGCTTCCACGGCGTACCGCGCTTCGCGCTCGACCGCGGCGATCCTTATCACTGCGAATGCCACAAGACGGCGCGGCTGCTGGGTGAAGAACTCGGTCTGGCGCCGGAGCGCTATCAGGTTTCGTTTCAGTCCCGCTTCGGACGCACGCAATGGCTCGAGCCCTACACCGTGCAGGCAGTGAAAGAACTCGGCAAACGCAAGACCGGCAGGCTCGATGTGATCTGCCCGGGCTTTGTTTCGGATTGTTTGGAGACACTGGAGGAGATCGGCATCGAGAACAAGGCCGCTTACCTCAAGGCCGGCGGCGGGGAATTCCACTACATCCCGTGTTTGAACGAGCAACACGAATGGATTCAGGCACTCGCCCGCATCGCAGCGGAAAACCTGCAAGGCTGGGCGTCGACGGATTGGGAAGCCGGTACAGCGCTGCGCAACGCCGCGGCTGGACGCGAGCGCGCCCTCGCCCTCGGCGCGAAAAACTGACTGCGAAAGTCTAAAGCAAGGTAGCGCCCTGATTGCGGCCGTGGTCGGTCTTGCGGTCGTATTCCTCGTCGAGCGCCTGGTATTTCGTCACGATCGCCTGCGCGGCCGTGTTGGCTGCCAGGTCCAGATCCTCGCAGTTGCTGGCAGGCTTGACGGCAAGTATCGCCGTTTCGATCTCCTTGCCGGCTTTCAGTCCGTGATCCTTGTGGCCGTCTTCATGGCGTTGCAATGCGTCGATGAATTTCGTCCACAGCGCCTTCAGCCCCGACGCCCCTTTGTCTTCGCCGCGCCATTTCGGCACGGTCTGGGCGATGCCGACTGCAACCGCAACGTCCTTCATCGAGCAGGCTGTTCCCTGCTGCTCATGCTTGAACTTCCACTGTATGTCCCACCGGGTCCTGCCGGGGTAGTGCTTGCCATCGGAACCGACCGGTCCGTTCTGATCGAGCTGAGCCGCCAGCAAGCTGGCCGACGGGCCGTCGATGTAGTAATAACTGGTGTGCAGGCGCACCAGCGGTTCGCCGGCAACCGGCGTGGACGCTAGCACCGCCAGCACGAACAGGATCTTGCGCATTCTTGAGGACTCCTCGAAATCGACTCCGCAGGGCAAAACGCCTTCCGGATCGGGCGGTAGTATAACGCCCGCTTTTTTAGCCAGAACGGGGTTGAAACCGGTGGGGACGCCCCCAGATCATCTTCGATTTCGTCCCAGGAGGGTTTTGCATGCAGGACCAGAACAAGACAGCCGCGGCACAGGAAGTGGAAGCGGCGACCCTCGATCCGGCCGCGAGCGCCGCGCCAAGCCTGGAAGAATTGCTTGAAAAAGCCGAGGCCGTTGCCCAGGAACATCGCGATGGCTGGCTGCGCGCCAAGGCCGACGCCGACAATATCCGCAAGCGGGCGCAAAGCGATCTGGCCAACGCGCACAAATTTGCCCTGGAAAATTTCTCGGCTGAATTGATCCCGGTATGCGACAGCCTTGAGGCGGCGCTGGCCACCCGGAACGCGACGCCGGAAGCCCTCCGGAGTGGCGTCGAACTCACGCTGAAACAATTAATGGCGGCGTTCGAGAAATTTTCGATCCGCGAAATCAATCCCTTGGGCGAGAAATTCGATCCCCACAAGCATCAGAGCATAAATATGGTCGAGTCCGATGCCGAACCCAATACTGTCGTCGGCGTGCTGCAAAAAGGCTACAGCCTCAATGACCGGATCCTGCGCCCGGCGCTGGTCAGCATCGCCAAACCGAAAACTTCGACTTGATTTTCCGACCCGCAGACCAAACCTTCGAAGACAAAGGCATTTTTACTTTCGAGCAAAGGAACCAACATGGCAAAAATCATCGGCATTGACCTCGGCACCACGAACTCGTGTGTGGCCGTCATGGAAAACGGCCAGCCCAAGGTCATCGAAAACGCCGAGGGCGCCCGCACGACGCCTTCGATCGTCGCTTACATGGACGACGGTGAAGTCCTGGTCGGCGCACCTGCCAAGCGCCAGGCAGTCACCAATGCGAAAAACACCCTGTTCGCCGTGAAACGGCTGATCGGCCGGCGCTTTACCGAGAAAGAAGTGCAGAAGGACATCGACATGATGCCCTACAAGATCGTGCAGAACAGCAACGGCGACGCCTGGATCGAAGTGCGCGGCAAGAAGATCGCGCCGCCCGAAATCTCCGCCCAGGTGCTGATCAAGATGAAGAAGACCGCCGAGGATTATCTCGGCGAACCGGTCACCGAGGCGGTGATTACGGTGCCCGCCTACTTCAACGATTCGCAGCGCCAGGCCACCAAGGATGCAGGCCGCATCGCCGGACTCGAAGTCAAGCGCATCATCAACGAGCCCACCGCAGCCGCGCTCGCCTTCGGCATGGACAAGAAGGAAGGCGACCGCAAGATCGCGGTCTATGACCTGGGTGGCGGCACGTTCGACGTTTCCATCATCGAAATCGCGGAAGTCGACAAGGAGCACCAGTTCGAAGTCCTTTCCACGAACGGCGACACCTTTCTTGGCGGCGAAGACTTCGACCAACGTCTGATGGACTATCTGGCCGACGAATTCAAGAAGGACCAGGGCATCGACCTGCGCAACGACGTGCTCGCGCTGCAACGCCTGAAGGAAGCCGCCGAAAAGGCGAAGATCGAACTTTCCTCCACCCAGCAGACCGAGGTGAATCTTCCCTACATCACGGCGGATGCGTCGGGACCGAAGCATCTGGCGATCAAGATCACCCGCGCGAAGTTCGAAAGTCTGGTCGAGGAATTGATCCAGAAAACCGTCGAGCCCTGCCGCATTGCCATCAAGGATGCCGGCGTGAAGCTCGACGACATCGCCGATGTGATTCTGGTCGGCGGCATGACCCGCATGCCCAAGGTGCAGGACAAGGTCAAGGAGATCTTCGGCAAGGAGCCGCGCAAGGACGTCAATCCCGACGAAGCAGTGGCGATCGGTGCTGCGATCCAGGCCGGCGTGCTGCAAGGCGAGGTCAAGGACGTGCTGCTGCTCGACGTGACGCCGCTCTCACTCGGCATCGAAACGCTCGGCAGCGTGATGACCAAGCTGATCCAGAAGAACACGACGATCCCGACCAAGGCCCAGCAGGTGTTTTCGACCGCCGACGACAACCAGACCGCGGTGACGATCCATGTGCTGCAGGGCGAGCGCGAGATGGCCTCCGGCAACAAGAGCCTGGGCCAGTTCAACCTGTCCGACATTCCGCCCTCGCCGCGCGGACTGCCGCAGATCGAAGTCACGTTCGACATCGACGCCAACGGCATCCTGCATGTTTCGGCCAAGGACAAGGCCACCGGCAAGGAAAACAAGATCAAGATCCAGGCGAACTCGGGCCTCAAGGAGGACGAGATCAAGCGCATGGTGCAGGACGCCGAAGAGCATGCGGACGAAGACCGCAAGGCCCGCGAGTTGGTTGACGCGCGCAACCAGGCTGATAGCCTGACTCACGCGGTTAAGAAATCGCTCACCGAGCACGGCGACAAGATCGGGGCGGACGAAAAGTCCGGAATCGAAAGCGCGATCAAGGCTGTCGAGGAGGCCATGAAGGGCTCCGACAAGGAAGCGATCGAAGCTAAAACGAAGGCGCTGACGGAAGCGTCGCACAAACTGGCCGAGAAGATGTACGCGCAACAGCAGCCCGAAGGCGGCGGCGCTGCGCCACAGCCCGAGGCCGGCGGCGGCAAGGCCGACGAAAGCAATGTCGTGGATGCCGAGTTCGAGGAAGTGAAAGACAAGAAGTCCGCCTGACGGGGATCAGGCATTCGGTGTGAGGGGTGAGACGGATGTCCAGCTCACCCCTTGTGTTGTCCGGCAAAGCAAGGCGGCGACTTTGCAGCGAAAGAATTAATTAAATGGCGAAACGCGACTACTACGAAGTGCTGGGCATCAATCGCGATGCTTCGGAAGAAGACATCAAGAAAGCCTACCGCAAGCTGGCGATGAAACATCATCCGGACCGCAATCCGGACAATCCGAAATCCGAAGAGCTGTTCAAGGAGGCGAAGGAAGCCTACGAGGTGCTTTGCGATTCCGGCAAACGCGCCGCCTATGACCAGTACGGCCACGCCGGCGTGGACCCGCACGCCGGCATGAATGCGGGTGCAGCCGGTGCCGGTTTCGGCGGCTTTGCCGATGCCTTCGGCGACATTTTCGGTGATATTTTCGGCGCAGGCCGCGGCCGTTCCAACGTCTATCGCGGCGCGGACCTGCGCTACAATCTCGAAATCTCGCTGGAGGAAGCCGCGCGCGGGACCGAGACGCGCGTGCGCATTCCGACGATGGAAGAATGCGAGACCTGCAAAGGGTCCGGGGCCAAACCCGGCAGCCAGCCGATCACCTGCCCGACCTGCAATGGCCAGGGCCAGGTGCGCATGACCCAGGGATTTTTCTCGATTCAGCAAACCTGCCCGAAATGCCACGGCAGCGGCAAGGTGGTGCAAAACCCCTGCTCAACGTGCAGCGGCGCGGGACGGTTGAAGAAACAGAAAACGCTGGCGGTGAAAATTCCTCCCGGGGTGGATGAAGGCGATCGCATCCGCCTCACCGGCGAGGGCGAGGCGGGCGCCAACGGCGGACCGCCGGGCGATTTGTATGTGGTCATGCATATCCGCCCGCACGAAGTTTTCACGCGCGAGGGTAACGACCTGCACTGTGAAATGCCGGTCAGCTTCACCAAGGCAGCGCTTGGAGGCGAAATAGAAATTCCCACGCTGGACGGTTACGCCAAGATCAAGATACCCGTGGAAACCCAGTCAGGCAAAGCATTCAGGTTGCGCGGCAAAGGCATCAAGGGCGTGCGCAGCCAGTCCTTTGGCGACCTGCTCTGCCACGTTGTGGTGGAAACGCCGGTCAATCTCACGTCGCGGCAGAAGGAACTGCTGCACGAACTCGAGGAAATCAACGAGCATGACGGTGGCCGCCACAATCCGCGCGCCAAGAGCTGGATGGATAAAGTGCGCGAATTTTTCGAGCCGTAAGCTTGGAGTGGTTTTTTGCAGAACAAAAAGGACCGCTGTGCGGTCCTTTTTGTTTTCGTCTACTGCCTGGGGATGCCTGTGTACCCGTTAGCCTGCCGCGCACGCAACCTCGCAGCACCGCCTTCCATCATATCGCCCAGTGCCATCAGGGCGCGGCTGAGCGCTTCCCAGGGTTGGGCCTGCCCCGGTTCTTCCCTCGTCCACAAGCGCGCCGCCGCTTCCATCTCCGTCCATTTGCCGTCCGCCTCGTAAGCAGCCACCTGCAGGAACAACGGCTGGTCGCCTTGCATGCGCATCCAGAACGGATGCGGATTCGGTTGGACATCGGTAGTTGCCGTCAGGCCATCGACCCATTCGACCGGGATCGCGAAGTAGGCCGAGTCCGCGCCATTGCGCTTGAAGAAAGTGGTGATGCCGACCAGATTGCCGAGGCGATCGAACAGGCCGCCGCCGGATGAGCCCTGGCGGAATGCGGCTGTGGTCTGGATGACGCGGCCGTTGCGATAGGGATATAGCGCAGTGACGCGGCCGGACGAAATGCTGCGCCCTCCACCGCCACCGAATCCGATCGCCACGACTTCATCTCCGACTTCGAGTGCATGCGCCGCGGCGGTTTGCGCGTGTGGCGCGGTCAGCGCGAGCGAATGCAGAACGCACAGATCTGCGGCAGGGTCGCTGGGCCCGCGCTCGACTTCGGTGCCAAGCGCTCCTTCCATGACGACGACTTTGCCGGCGCCGGGAATGACATGGCAGTTGGTCACGACACGTCCGTTGGCAAGCACGACGCCGGAACCGAAAGAGGTGCTGTTGGATTTTGGAATCCTGGCAACGACCCTGACTACGCTGGCGGCTACTTTGCCGTAGGCGGCATAGTCGACTGCGACGGCCGGAAAAGACAGGAAAGACAGCAATATGTCGAGCGGAAAACGTTCGCGCATTTCGGATACCTTCCGTGATTCATGGACAGATATCCTCCCGACTGCATCGCATTGTTATTTTTAGTGCGTTACCCGCTCGCGAATTCCGCCGCGGATTCGCCAGCAAAGCCGATGCTGGTGTTCAGTAGTATAGCAATCGCCGTACCAGAGCCGGAACAGGATAAATTCCGGCCCTAGCGGCGCCGCCAGGTGGTTCCCGCCGGACCGTCTTCGAGGAGGATGCCGGCTGCAAGTAATTCGTCGCGGATGCGATCGGATTCGG
>JANXPQ010000563.1 GCA_025357235.1 Betaproteobacteria bacterium | reverse complement strand
CGTTCCCGATGTCCTGGGCGATCCGGCCCTGCCCGCGGCCTTGGGCGAACTCGCGCTGCGCGTCGGCAACTTTTCCGTGCTGGTGGCGCCGATGCTCTGGGAGGATCGCGGCATTGGCGCGATCGTCGTCAGCCGGTTGCCACAACTCGCGTTCTCCGACTCGGAGATCGCGCTGCTCAAGACCTTCGCCGACCAGGCCGTGATCGCGATCCAGAACGCGCGGCTGTTCAACGAAACAAAGGAGGCCTTGGAGCAACAGACCGCCACCTCGCAGGTTCTCCAGGTCATATCGAGGTCCACCTTCGACCTGGGGCCGGTGTTCGACACACTGGTGCAGAACGCGGCGCGCCTGTGCGGAGCCAAGACCGGCGCGATCATGCGGCGCGAGGGAGACCTGATGCGCCCGGTCGCCTGGGAAGGAGCCAGCCCCGCGATGGTGGAGTTCTTCCTGGGCGACGGCATCGTCACTTTGGACAGCAACCGCGGGACCGCGACCAGCCGCGCGGTCAGCGAGGCACGCACCGTCCAGGTCCTGGACGCGCTGACCGACCCCGAATACGACTACGGCGGGCAGTCGATCGAGCAGTACCGCACCATCGTCGCGGTGCCGCTGATGCGCAACGGCCAGGCGATCGGGGCGTTCGTGCTCTGGCGCCACCATGTGGAGGCGTTCACGCCACGGCAGATCGCGCTCGTGGAGACCTTTGCCGACCAAGCAGTGATCGCGATCGAGAACGTGCGGCTGTTCAACGAGACGCAGGAGGCACTCGAGCAGCAGAAGGCGGCAGCGGACATCCTGAGCGTCATCAGCAGTTCGGTGTCCGACACCAAACCCGTGTTCGACAAGATCCTCGAGAGCTGCAAGCGCCTCTTCGGCAGCGACGAGATGGACGTGCAGCTGGTGGACGACGCCGGGCAGCTCCATCTCACGGCCTACCTGGGCGCGGTCCACGATGTGCTGGCGGCCACGTTCCCGGCGCCGGTGGAGCTGACGCCCGCCGGCCGCGCGATCCGCGAGCGGCGAGTGGTGCACTACCCCGATGTGGTTCACGGTGCCGATGTGCCCAACGTCGTGCGGCGGGTGTCCAGGATCGCCGGGTACCAGTCGATGGCGATGGCACCAATGCTGTGGGAAGACCGGGGCATCGGCGTCATTGGCGTAGCGCGTTCGAGCGGCGCGTTCACGGCAAGAGAGCTGGCGATGTTGCAGACCTTCGCCGATCAGGCGGTGATCGCGATCCAGAACGCACGGCTGTTCAACGAAACCAAGGTGGCGCTGGAGCAGCAGACCGCTACCTCGGAAGTGCTGCAGGTCATCAGCAGTTCAGTGTCGGATACCCAACCAGTGTTCAAGCGAATCCTCGAGAGCACGATGCGGCTCTTTGATTGCGCGGAAACGGCGATCTTCCTCGCCCCCGGCGATGGGCAGTTGCATTTTGCAGCTGGGACTGGACCCGTCACCGAACTCGCCGCAAATTACCCGCGGCCGTTGGAGCAGACGTCCGGGGGCCTCGTGATCAACGAGCGCCGGCAAATGGTTTTCCCGGACGTGATCAACGGCCCCGACGTGCCGCCCAGCCTGCGCTGGGCGGGTGAAGTGCAGGGCAATTTTTCGAACGCGATAACCCCGATGCTGTGGAATGGCGAGGGCATCGGCATGATCTCGATCAGACGCGAACCGAACGCCACGTTCAACGACAAGGAACTGAGCCTGCTGAGGACCTTCGCCGACCAGGCGGTGATCGCGATCCAGAACGCGAAGTTGTTCAAGGAAACCTGGGAAGCCCGCGCTTCGGCGGAAGCGGCCAACGAAGCCAAGAGCTCGTTCCTGGCGACCATGAGCCACGAGATCCGCACGCCGATGAACGCGGTCATCGGCATGAGCGGGCTGCTGCTCGACACGTCGCTCAATGACGAGCAGCGCGACTATGCGGCCACCATCCGCGACAGCGGCGACACGCTGCTCACCATCATCAACGACATCCTCGACTTCTCCAAGATCGAAGCCGGGCGCATGGACATCGAGGCACAGCCCTTCGACCTGCGCGATTGTGTGGAGTCCGCGCTCGACCTGGTGAGCGCGCGCGCGACCGAGAAGCATCTGGACACGGCGTACTTGTTCGAGGGAGACGTGCCCGCCGGCATCCGCGGCGACGTGACTCGGCTGCGGCAGATCATCCTCAACCTGCTGGCCAATGCGGTGAAGTTCACCGAGCAAGGCGAGGTGGTGCTGACAGTCACCGCATCGCCCGCGGCAGACGGCGAGGTGGAGCTGCACTTCGCCGTGCGCGACACCGGCATCGGGCTCACGCCCGAAGGCATGGGACGGCTGTTCCAGTCGTTCTCGCAGGCGGATTCGTCGACCACGCGCAAGTACGGGGGCACCGGCCTGGGGCTCGCCATCAGCAAGCAGCTGGCCGAGCTGATGGGCGGGCGCATGTGGGCCACGAGCGACGGGATCGGCACGGGCGCGACGTTCCACTTCACGCTGCGTGCGCCGCTGGCCGAGCTGCCGCCGCAAAGCCGCCGGGAGTTCATCGGCACCCAGCCCGAGCTGCAGGGGCGGCGCGTGCTGGTGGTGGACGACAATGCCACCAATCGGCGCGTGTTGAACCTGCAGATGGGCAAGTGGGGCATGGTGCCGCGCGACACCGAGTCGCCGGCGCAGGCGCTGCGCTGGGTCGAGGAGGGAGAGCACTTCGACCTCGCGATCCTCGACATGCACATGCCCGAGATGGACGGCCTGCAGCTCGCGCAACGCATCCGCGCCAGCCGGCCGGGCCTGCCGCTGGTGCTCTTCAGCTCGCTCGGCCGGCGCGAGACGGGCGACACCGAAGGCCTGTTCAGCGCCTACCTGGCCAAGCCGGTGCACCAGTCGCAGCTGTTCGACACGCTGGCGGGCCTGTTCGCGCAGGACCTGGCGCCCAGGGAGATCAAGGCGGCCAAGCCCAGGACCGACCCGGAAATGGCGGCGCGCCACCCGCTGCGCATCCTGCTGGCCGAAGACAATGTGGTGAACCAGAAGCTCGCGATGCGGCTGCTGCAGCAGATGGGCTACCGCGCCGACCTGGCGTCCAACGGCATGGAGGCGCTGGAGTCGGTGGTGCGCCAGACCTACGATGTGATTTTGATGGACGTGCAGATGCCCGAGATGGACGGCCTGGAGGCTTCGCGCCGCATCACTGCCCAATGGGCTGCAGCCAGACGCCCGCGAATCGTGGCGATGACGGCCAACGCGATGCAGGGCGACCGCGAGATGTGCCTCGCCGCCGGCATGGACGATTATCTGACCAAGCCGATCCGGGTGGAGCGGCTGGTCGAAGCGCTGCTGGGCGTGGCGCGGCGCTCCGGGGAGTAGACCGAGTGAGGCCGCTGCCAAAGCATTGGCAATCGATTGCGGGCCGGGGGGCAGTGCGCCTGATAGACTCCCGACCAACCGAGGTTGACCCTGATGAAGCCATCCGCTGCCCTTGACTTGAAGCGCGCCGCCGTGCGCGAAGCTGCTAGCCGTTTCCGCACCGCTAATCCGCGTGTCTTTGGCTCCGCCCTGCATGGCACCGACAAGGACGGAAGCGACCTCGATCTGCTGGTGGATGCGTTGCCTGGGACGACCCTGTTCGATTTGGGTGGTCTGCAGGCCGAATTGAAAGAACTATTGGGTGTGTCCGTGGATGTTCTGACGCCGGGTGACCTCCCTCCAAATTTTCGCGCTCAGGTGCTTGCCGAGGCTGCGCCGGTATGAGCCCGAGCCGGCTGGCGGACTATCTGGGCCTATTCGGCAAGCAGCCAGTGAGGCTTGCAGCTTCACGCAAGGTCTGAGTAAAGAAGAGTTCTGTGCTGACAAGCGTACCCAAAACGCCGTGGTCATGAGCCTTGTCGTCGTTGGCGAGGTGGCCACTCAGGTAATGGACAGACACCCGGAATTTGCCGCACGGCACCCGCTGGTACCGTGGCGCAGCATGCGCGGCATGCGCAATCGAATCGCCCATGGTTACTTCGATATCAACCTCGATGTAGTGTGGGACACGGTGCAGACTGCATTACCGGAGTTGCTTGCGCGGCTTCCCGCCCCCGGTTCAGACGCGGACCAAGGTGTCTGACGCGCCGGCAAGTGCGGGCGCAGCCGTATTGAACCAGGCGAGTGCGCGAAAGGACCGGTGACATGACTGATACGGCGATAGACCTTACGGTATTCAAGGAACTGCAAGACACCGCGGGCGAAGACTTCGTCAAGGAACTCGTCGATACCTTTCTCGCCGAAGCGCCGCAGATGTTGAACGCACTGCGCGATGCGCTCGCCGCGGGCGACGCCGACAAGTTCCGCCGCGCGGCGCATTCTTTCAAGTCGAACAGCCACACCTTCGGCGCGATGACGCTGGGCGCGATGGCTCGCGAACTCGAGCACAAAGGCCTGGACCTTGCGCGCCAGGCCGATGCCGGCACGACGAATGCGCTGGATGCCCTGGCGCAGGAATACGGCCGCGTCGCTGCGCGGCTCACCGGGTTGCGCAATGGCTGAGCTGCGGGCCAGTGCCGCCCGCCTGCTGGTGGTCGACGACAACAAGGTCAACCGCCTGTTGCTGGCGCGCAGCGTAGAGATGCTGGGCCACCGCGCCGTGCTGGCCGAGAACGGTCGTGTCGCGCTCGAGATGCTGCGCCGGGAGAGTTTTGACCTGCTGCTGCTCGACATCGAAATGCCCGAGATGGACGGCTTTGCGGTGCTTGAACACATGCTCGCCGACCGGCAGTTGCGCGACCTGCCGGTGATCGTGACATCGTCGCTCGAAGGCCTGGAAAACGTGGTGCGATGCATCGAGCTTGGCGCCGAGGACTACTTGAGCAAACCCATCAACCCGGTGCTGCTGAAAGCGCGCATCGGGGCGAGCCTGGAAAAGAAACGCCTGCGCGACCAATTGCGCGACACGGTGCGCCGCTTTGCCACCTCCGAAGTCGCGCAGGACATGCAGCAGTCGGGCTTCGCGCTCGGTGGCAAACGGGTACACGCAACGGTGATGTTCTGCGATATCCGCGATTTCACTGCGCTCGTGGAGTTGCAACCGCCCGAAGAAACGATCGAGCTGCTCAACGTCTATTACGCGCTGATGTTCGACGCCATCAGCGGCCACGGCGGCGTGGTGAATCAGATGATCGGCGACGGCTTGATGGCGCTGTTCGGCGCACCGCTGCCGCTGGACGATTGCGCCGGCAGCGCAGTGGCCGCGGCGCAGGAGATGATCGAGCTCGTCGAGCAGTTCAATCTGGATCGCGTGGCTGCGCGCAAGGCGCCGATCCGCATCGGCATCGGCATTGCCACCGGTGACGTGGTGGCCGGCTATACCGGCACGCAAACGCGTGCCACCTACACCTGCATTGGCGACACCGTCAACCTCGCGGCGCGGCTCGAGGCGTACACCAAGGTCGCGAGGAGCGGCATTCTGATCGACACGGCAACGCGACATGCTTTGGGGAAGAGCGTGCAGTTCATTGCGCTCGGCGACGTGCCGTTCAAGGGCAAAGCCGCGGCGGAGCCGGTGTTTGCCGTCGCGCTTGCTCAGACCTGAGTTTGAACCTGAAAAGTGCGGTTGAACCACGGAGGACACGGAGGACACGGAGGAAGGGCAAAAGCAGAAAAATATCCAGGAGAAAATCCCGTATCGGTGGTCACTATGGCACCTGACTTGCCCTTAATCCCGCATGTTCTTCCTCGTATATGGTTTTCCTCCGTGTCCTCCGTGGTTCAATTGCCGTTTTTTTAAGGTTGGCACACTCCGGTCTCAGAAATCGCCCCACAAAGCCTGAATGGCAGAAAGCGCGGCGAGCGCGGCAGTTTCCGTGCGCAGAATACGCGGGCCGAGCCTGACAGATTTGAATCCGCGCGAATGCGCGAGTTGGGTTTCCACCGGCGACAGGCCGCCTTCCGGGCCGACAAGCAGCGTCGTCCGCGCGGCCGGTACAAGTTCTCGCAGTGATTGCGCCGCTCCTGGCGACAACAGCAGGCGGGCTTCGTCCGGTGGTCCCGGCATCGCAACTTGTGCCAGCCATTCGGGCAGGCTCAGCACGGCAGCCACTTGTGGCACGCGGTTGCGGCCGCACTGCTCGCACGCGGCGATCACCAGGTTCTGCCAGTGCTCGACGCGGCGTTGTGCGCGTTCATCCTTGAGTTTGACCACACTACGCTCGGTCGCCACGGGCTGAATGGCCGCAACGCCAAGCTCGACGGCCTTCTGCAACGTAATGTCCATTCGATCGCCGCTCGACAGTCCTTGCACCAGCGTGACACAGCTGGGATTCGCGCTCGATGCCCACATGCGCGCCCGTCTTGACGGATACGTTGCCCCGTTCGACGCTGGTTATGCGCGCCTCGAATTCGCCGCCGAGGCCATCAAACAGCACCACGGGTTCGCCCACGCCCAGACGTAACACGCGCACTGCATGATGGGCTGCATCGGCATTCAGGCGCACCTCCGAGCCGTTGCCAAGCTTGCCTTGAAAGAAAAACCGGGCACCTGACTTGGGCTGGAGTTTTTTGTCTAAGTCTCTATCCATGCTAAGATTTTGCCATGCACAATCCGTACTGTCGCAAGGTTCGTAAAACAGCGTCGAACGTTTCTGCAGGTGTTCCACCCGGGCCCGGGACCTGAGGAATGGCAGCCCATCCGCCTGTCTGCAATTTTGGCTGGAAAGCGCGTGATTTCGATTTGCCCGCGGTGGATGGCAGGCGTTACCGCCTGGTCGATGTAGGTGGAGCAAACGGATTGCTGGTGATGTTCATCTGCAACCACTGCCCGTATGTCAAAGCCATTCGGCAAAACCTGATCCGCGATTGCCTCGAACTCAAGGCGCTCGGCGTCAATGCGGTTGCAATCAGCGCCAACGACCCGGCCGATTATCCGGAGGATTCGTTCGAAAACATGGCGCGCGTCGCCC
The DNA here is from genome assembly GCA_025357235.1 of Betaproteobacteria bacterium. GTDB lineage: Bacteria > Pseudomonadota > Gammaproteobacteria > Burkholderiales > JACQAP01 > JACQAP01. Next base: position 101 of record JANXPQ010000563.1, on the reverse strand, counting down.
GCGATTTTAAGTTTCCCTTTCCTTATCTGTTCGATGAAACCCAGGAAGTCGCGCGCGCCTACGAAGCGGTGTGCACGCCGGATTTCTTTGGCTTCAACCGC
>JANXPQ010000539.1 GCA_025357235.1 Betaproteobacteria bacterium | reverse complement strand
TCCAGAGCCCGTCCGACGCGGACAATCTCAAGGCGCGCCTTGCGCTTGCCGGGATCGAGACGCAGATCCAGACCGCCACGCTGCCGGACGGACAGGTATGGCACCGCGTGAGAGTCGGTCCATTCTCGAATCAGGATGAGTTGATCAAGACACGCGCTGCTTTGAAGGAAAACAAGCTCGAAGCGAACCTGATCAAGGTGCGCGAATAGGCTCGGAAATTGATAACGTTACGGGAATGTCCATGAAACAACTACGCCCCACATTGCTTGCCGCACTGACGATTCTGGGATTCGTGCTCGCAACGGCCGTTGCAGCCAAGCCGGTTCCGGATAAGGAATACAAGCTGATCGACCCGGCGCAGCCCCAGCCGGCTACGGTGAAGGGCGTGGAGGTGCTGGAATTTTTCAACTATGCATGCCCGCATTGTTATGAATTCGAGCCGAACCTGAAGACTTGGCTGAAGAACAAGCCGAAGAACGTGGAGTTCCGCTACGTTCCCGCGATATTCAATGAGCGCATGATCCCGCTTGCCAAGATCTACTACACGCTCGAAGAAATGGGATCGCTGGAAAAACTGCACGACAAGGTCTATTACGCGATCCATCAGCAGCAGTTGAATCTGACAGACCGCGCAATTCTGCTGAAGTGGATGGGGGACCAGGGTGTCGACACCAAGAAATTCGAGGCAACTTTCGACTCCTTCAGCGTGAACAACAAGGTGCAGCGCGCCGCGCTGATGACGCGCAACTACCACATACCTGGCACGCCCTACCTGATCATAGGCGGGCGTTACATGACCGGCCCTTCGATGTCTGTGCGCGCCGACGGCAATGTCGATCATGCCCGGCTCATGCAGATCTTGAACGAGTTGATCGACATGAGTCAGAGCGGTGCGCGCTGACCCGCTTTTGGCGGGATCGTGAAACAGACTATTACCGTACTGCGCCCGGCTGTGTCGATGGCCGCCGGGTTCCTGTTGGCGCTATCGATGTCCGTTGCTGTGGCGGCGGAGCCGATGGAGGAAGTGGACTATGTTCTGATCGCGCCGCAGCCGGTAGCCACACCCGGCAAGATCGAAGTCATCGAGTTTTTCTATTACGGCTGTGAATCCTGCAACCGCCTGGAACCGCAGTTGCAATCGTGGTTGAAGACACTTCCCGCGGACGTTTCTTTCCGGCGAGTGCCGGCCCTCCGGCGCACGGCCTGGGTCCCGCTTGCCCGGGTCTATTTCGCCCTCGAACAACTCGGGGAAATCGACAGGTTGCATGGGCAGGTCTATCAGGCCGTACATGACGGCGGCCTGAATCTGGGCAATTCCTCTGAACTATACGACTGGGCGCAGCGCTTCGGTCTCGATCGAGTCAAGCTCGAGCAGACTTTGGACTCCGACCTGGTCGCAGCGCAGGTGCAACGGGCGCGTGATGCCACTGTGGCGTACGGCATCCGCGCCACGCCTTCATTTGTGATTGATGGCAGGTACATGACCAGCGGTGGCATGGTAGGAAGTCTGGAAGCGTTATTGCCGATAGTCGATGGCCTGATCGACAAGGCGCGCGCAACCGACAGGCTGAAATGACGGCGCCGGGCCAGAAAATCATCATTACCGGTGCCTCCAGCGGAATAGGCAGGGCGCTTGCACTCGAATACGCCGGACGCGGCGCCACGCTCGGCCTGATGGCGCGTCGCGGGGATCTGCTCACCCAACTGGCATCGTCGCTGCCGGTTCGTTCGTACGCTTATGTCGTAGATGTTACGGACGCGCACTCGCTGGCGGTGGCTGCAGCGGATTTCACGGCTCGCGTAGGATGTCCCGATATCGTCATTGCGAACGCGGGCGTGAGTGCCGGTACGCTTACGGGCAACCCAGAGGATAACGCCGTATTCAAAGAAGTGATCTCGACAAATGTGATTGGAATGATGCTGACATTTCAGCCATTCGTCGAGACGATGAGGCGGGAACGCAGTGGTGTCCTGGTGGGGATCGCCAGCGTGGCGGGATTTCGTGGCTTGCCCGGTGCAGCGGCGTATTCGGCATCGAAGGCGGCCTCAATCTCGTATCTGGAGAGCTTGCGTGTTGAATTGCGCGGCAGCGGCGTTTCTGTCGTCACCATTTGCCCGGGATACGTTGCCACGCCGCTGACGGCAAAAAATCCCTATCGCATGCCGTTCCTGATGGATGCCGCTGTCGCGGCATCGAAAATGGCCGCTGCGATTGACACACGCAAACGATTTTATGTTCTGCCCTGGCAGATGGCACTGGTCGGCTGGATGCTGCGCCGGCTGCCGCGGCCGTTATACGACCTGTTGTTCGCGCACGCGCCGCGCAAGCCGCGTCGTCCGCCCAGTTGATCAGGCAGCGTCTTCAGCGCAAGGCTATTCCCAGCACCGACTCGAGTTCGGCGATCGCAATCGCCGGATCCTCCACCTTGATGGTGTGCATTCCCATGGTCCGCGCAGGCTTAAGGTTGGTGCCCAGGTCATCCAGATAGACCGCCTGCGACGCCGTTATGCCGAGTTGCTCGCAAGTCCTTTCGAAGAATCGAAGCTCGGGTTTGCGCACGCCGATTCTGGAAGATTCGATGACGACATCGAACAAGCCGAGAATCCCCTTCCATTCGCCGGCGCGCCCGGGATCGCGCGCGAAACCCCGTCCCGGGCCAGCGCTGACATTATTGGTGACGCAGGCATTGGTGAAGTGGCCCTTGCACCCCTTCAGCGCGGTAACCATTGCCGGGCGGACCTCGCCATAAAGCAGATCGATGACGTCGAGTCCACGCACTTCGTAGCCGGCAGACCGTGTCTCTGCGGCAAAAGCTTCGTCGAACTGCTGCGGCGACAATTCCGAGCGTTCGAAGCGCGCCCAAGCGTTGTTGTCGTGGTTATGTGCATTGATCCCGCGCAGGAAATCGGCGGGCAAGCCGTGTTCCTTCTCGAAACGACGAAACGCCAGGAACGGGCTTTCGGTCATTACGCCGCCGAAATCCCAAAGCACGGCACGTATCGCCGCGTTGGGCATCGCTATTTCTTGGCTTTCTTATAGGCGTCCACGGCGAGCTTGAGTTCCTTGTACTCCTCGCACGGAATCGGCGAGCAGATTTTCTGCAACTCGACCAGGTGTTGCTCCGCTTTGGGCAGGTTGTTGGTCAGGAGATAGGCCTCGCCGATGTACTCGTGGGCATGCTTATGTTTCGGATTGAGTTTGAGCGCTTCTTCGTAGTGCTCGAACGAGGCCGCGAATACACCCTTCTTGCGGTAAGCGTAGCCGAGGAAATTATGTGCATCCGCGTTCTTCGGGTCGCTCTGGACGGCTTTGGAAAGCAGATCGACCGCTTTGTCCCAATCCTGGGCTTCGACCGCCTTCTTGCCTTCCTGATAATTCGATTCCTTGCTGCCGGCCGAATCGTCCTCACCCATGTTGGCCAGCGTCGGAGACGCGAACGTGGCCAGCACCGGGAACAAAAGTATGAACAGCAATTCACGCGTGGTGCGCATTCTCATCTTCCTTGTAATCCGAGCATTGTTGGAGCGTACATTTAAGCCGAAACGCGCTGATGATGTGTTCGGCTGACGGCTGTCTGGCGCTTTTCAAGGCGAGAACCTATTCGACCGTTACTGATTTCGCAAGATTTCTCGGCTTGTCCACGTCCGTGCCGCGAGCCAGCGCGGTGTGATACGCGAGCAACTGCAGCGGAATGACATGCAGGATCGGAGAAAGGTCGCCGTAGTGCTCGGGCAGGCGGATTACGTGGATGCCCTCGCCACCGGCAATGCGCGTGTCGGCGTCGGCGCAAACATACAACTGGCCGCCGCGGGCGCGGACTTCCATCATGTTGCTCTTTAGTTTTTCCAGCAGCACGTCGTTTGGTGCAACAGTGATGACCGGCATGTCCTCCGTCACCAGCGCGAGAGGGCCATGCTTAAGTTCGCCGGCCGGGTAAGCTTCGGCATGGATATAACTGATTTCCTTCAGTTTCAAGGCGCCTTCCAGCGCGATGGGATAATGCAAGCCACGCCCGAGGAACAAGGCGTCTTCCTTGCGTGCGAAGCTTTCGCTCCAGGCGATGACATGAGGCTCGAGCGCGAGGACGCTCTGCACGGCAGCGGGTAAATGGCGTAGCGATTTAATCACGCCAACTTCGTTTTCCTTCGAAAGCCGCCCCCTTTTTTTGGCCAATACGTTGGCAAGGAGGTAAAGGGCAACCAGTTGTGTCGTGAATGCCTTGGTCGACGCCACGCCGATCTCGACGCCGGCACGGGTGAGAAACTGCAGCGCCGATTCGCGTACCATGGCGCTGGTCGCGACGTTGCATATCGCCAGCGTGCTGGTCATGCCCAACGACTGGGCATGCTTGAGCGCGGCCAGCGTATCTGCGGTCTCGCCGGATTGTGAGATGACCGTCACCAAAGTTGCCGGATGCGGAACCGAAACGCGATAGCGGTATTCGCTGGCGATTTCGACGGTTGTGGGAATGCCGGCAATGGCCTCGAGCCAATAGCGCGCGACGCAACCGGCGTAGTAACTGGTTCCGCAGGCGAGGATCAATACGCGATCTACTTTGTCGAATATCGCAGGCGCGGCTTCCCCGAAAAGCGTTGCATCAATGCCGCCGACCTGTTCGAGCGTATCGGCAATTGCGCGCGGCTGCTCGAATATTTCCTTCTGCATGTAATGCCGGTATGGGCCGAGATCGACTGTGCCCGAAGCAATCTGCACGGTCTTGACGGGGCGTTGCACCGTCGCGCCCGTGCGATCGGCGATTGTTACCCGATCCGGCCGGATATCGACGATGTCGCCTTCCTGCAGGAAAACAATCTGATCGGTGATGCCAGCAAGCGCCATGGCGTCGCTAGCAATGAAATTCTCATCCACCCCGAGGCCCAATACCAGCGGCGATCCGAGACGGGCGCCTACGACGCGGCCCGGCTCGGATTTCGACAGCACGCCGATAGCGTAAGCACCTCTGAAGCGTGCAACCGCTTTCTTTACCGCCTCGAACAGATCGCCGCCATAAAGGCTGTGCACCAGATGTACGATGACCTCGGTATCCGTGGCGCTTTCAAAGATGTAGCCTTCGCGCTGCAACTCCGTGCGGATTTCCTCGTAGTTCTCGATGATTCCGTTATGCACCACCGCGACTTCCCCGCGGGAGAAATGGGGATGCGCGTTGCTCGTTACCGGAGCGCCATGCGTCGCCCAGCGCGTATGCGCCACGGCGGTAAAAGCGCCCAGACCGTCCTGGCTGATCTGGGCCGAAAGGTCTGCGACACGCTGAACGCTGCGTGCCCGTCTCAATTCTCCCTTCGCTACCATGGCGATGCCGCAGGAGTCGTAACCCCGGTATTCAAGGCGCCTGAGCCCCTCGAGCAGGACTGGGACAATGTTACGCGCCGATGCGGCGCCGACGATTCCACACATGATTTAGGAGAATTACCGGAAAGAATTGTTCGATTCGGGCGCTTTGCAACTATGCATCAATAGACATTGCCTTCACTTCTTTTCCTTCTTTACCGGGCGTTTCCAGCCAGATATCGAAACTTGGCGGGCGCGCGACAGCGTCAGCTCGCCCGCGGGAACGTCCTTTGTTATCGTGCTTCCTGCTCCGATCGTGGCGCCCCGCCCGATGGTTACTGGCGCTACCAGCTGGGAGTCGGAGCCGATGAAAGCATCGTCTTCGATTATGGTGCGATATTTGTTGGCGCCGTCGTAGTTGCAAACTATGGTGCCGGCGCCCACGTTGACGCCGCGCCCAATGGTCGTATCGCCGAGATAACTCAAATGGTTGGCTTTTGATTTGTGACCGATCTCGGTCGCCTTAGTCTCGACGAAGTTGCCGATGTGCACATTGTTGGCCAAGTGCGTGCCTGGCCGCATCCGCGCATAGGGCCCAATTTGGCAGTTTGCGCCCGCCACGACACCATCAAGATGGGAATAAGGCGCGACTACCGTACCTGCGCCGAGCTCGACATTCTTCAGCACACATCCCGCACCGACCCTGACCTCGTCCGCCAGTCGAACATGTCCTTCGAATATGCAGTTTACGTCGATAAACACATCGTTGCCGCATTGAAGTTGGCCGCGGACATCGAAGCGCCACGGATCCGCGAGGGTTACCCCACTTGACATCTGCCCGCGGGCATTTTGCAATTGATGTACACGTTCAAGATAGGCCAGCTGGTCCTTGCTGTTCACGCCCAGAATTTCCCAGTCGTCCGATGGTTGGGTCGAGGTCACTTCGGTTTTCGAATCGATGGCAAGCGGCACTATGTCGGTCAGGTAATACTCTTTTTGCGCATTGCGGTTGTTCAACTTCGACAGCCAGTGGTGCAACATGTCAGTAGGCGCGCAGAGAATGCCGGTATTGACTTCGTTGATACTTTTTTCCGGCGCGCTCGCGTCCTTTTCTTCGACAATGCGGCGAATGCGGCCGGTTTTGTCGCGCACGATGCGGCCGTATCCCATCGGATTGGCGAGCGTTGCAGTAAGCAATCGCAGGCCTGGTCTGGAGATGAGATTCATAAGCGTGGCACCACGCGTAAGCGGCACATCCCCATACAACACCAGTGTTGTTCCGCCTGCCTGCAAGTAAGGCAAGGCCTGCTGAACCGCATGGCCGGTGCCGAGCTGCGGTTCCTGACGGACGAATTCGACAGCTGCATTTCCCAATGTGGTCGGAACGGCCTCGCCGCCGTAACCGTAGACGACGACCGTGCGATCCGCCTGCAACGCGTCGGCCCGCTCGAGCACGTGACCCAGCATCGGCTTGCCGCCGATTTCGTGCAAGACCTTGGGGATATTGGAGTGCATGCGCGTACCCTTGCCCGCGGCAAGGATCACGACGTTGAGCGGGTTTTTTTTCACTGGAGCGCACGAAGATGACACGCGGAATTATCGCACAAGCTCCGCAGTTGGTCGCCGTGGGCAAGTACATCGTGTATCAACGGGAATCCTGTCCAGCGTAAACCCATTCCAGCAGCGCGTCCTGCACGGGTTGCGCGTTCCGCGCAGCCGGATGGTTGATGATCAGGACCACGGCGAGCATCCGCCCGCGCGTATCGAGGGTATAGCCCCCAATCGCGCGCACGCCTTCGATATAACCCGTTTTCATGTGCGCCTGCCCGGCTACCGGCGAATTGCTCAACCGCTTTTTCATCGTGCCATCGACGGCCGTCAGGGACAGGGAAGCGATGTATTCCGGCATCACCGGGCTGCGATAGGCTGCGATCAGCACCTGGGCGAGATGTCGCGAGCTTATTCTGTCGGTACGCGAGAGGCCAGCGCCATTCTCGACCACCAGCTCCGGAAAGAAGAGTCCGCGGCGTTCAAGCCATTCACGCAAAATGCGCTGCGATTTCTCCAGCATGGCCGGCGGGTTCGGGCGCGCGCCGAGGGTGAGGAACATTTGCCGTGCCATGACGTTGATGCTGAATTTGTTGACGTCACGTATAAGTTCGGAGAGCGGCGGGGACTCCCAGGTGGAGAACAGTGTTGCCGTTGCGGGAAGCTCGACGTCCCGCACGTTCCCGGACCAGGTGCCGCCGACTTGCTGCCAGAATTGCCGGAACAGCGCCTGCGCATAGTCGTTCGCGGGGAGCAGGCTGAAATAGCGGAACTTCTCGCCGCAGCCCGATGGAAACACACCGGAAAATGTCAATGTGTTGTCATTGATCGACGGCTTCTCCGGCCAGACATCGCAACTGCCCGGGCCGAGCCGAAGGTCATTCACTATTAGGGTCTGCGGCAGGACCGGCTCGGCGAAGATACCGACTGCCTGCTTTCTTTCGTCCGGGACGAACTGGAGCCGGAATGTCCTGTAGTTGATAAGCAGCGCGTCGGCACCGACGTTATAAGGCCGCGAAGGCTCGTTGTCGAAAAGCGCAGGGTCGTGGCTGTCGATCGCGAAAAAACTGCGGTCCAGTAACACATCGCCCCCGATGTCGCGCATGCCGCGATTGCGCAGGTCACGCAGAAACAGCCAGAGGCTTTCCATGCTGAATTTCGGATCGCCGTAACCTTTCAATACCAGATTGCCATTGAGCCGGTCACCGTCGAGCGTGCCATCCAGCCAGGCTTCGGTTTTCCAAGTGAATGCCGGTCCGAGCAATTCCAGGGCCGCGAAGGTGGTGAGCAGCTTCATGGTGGAAGCCGGATTGAGTGCCTTGTCGGCGCCGAAGGACAACACCTCGCGGTCGCTCGTGAGATCGTGCACATAGATGCCGACCTCGCTTGCGGGAATGCCCGCCTGCGCGAGGGCGGCAGCTACGCCGCCGGGCAGATTGTTCAGGGCGGTCGCGTAAACGCCTGCTGGCAACAAGGCGAGCAGCAGGAGCATGAATCGGATAGGCATGAGCTTCACGATGGCCTGGGCCGGGTATGGCGCGCTCTGCGCTCTGTCATTTCATACCGTCCAGGATTGCGCAGGTCCCGTCGACCAGCAGGTCCATCTGGTCTTCTTCGATCACATACGGCGGCATGAAATAGACCGTTTTACCCAGCGGCCGCAGCAGCAACCCCCGTTCCAGTGCGGCGCTATAGAACCTGCGCGGGAACAACACATCCTGCGTATCCACGTCGAATGCCCAGATCATGCCGGTATTGCGGAACTGCCGGACACGGGGATGCTGAACGATCTTCTGACAGCGGGCGGAGATTTGCGCGGACTTCACCCGGTTCGCGGCAATCACGTCGTCTTCCTTGAAGATGTCCAGCACCGCCAGCGCGGCACGGCAGGCTAACGCGTTGCCGGTATAGGAATGGGAATGCAGAAAGCCCCGCGCCATTTCGTCGTCGTAGAACGCCCGGTAGATGTCGTCGGTCGTCATCGTCACCGACAGCGGCAGGTAACCGCCGGTAATGCCCTTGGAGAGGCAAATGAAGTCCGCGCGAATGCCGGCCTGATCGCAGGCGAGAAAGCTGCCCGTGCGTCCGAATCCGACCGCGATTTCGTCGGCGATGAGGTGCACGCCGTAGCGATCGCACAGAAGCCGTGCCTCCTGCAGGAAGCGCGCGTGGTACATCGCCATTCCGCCCGCGGCCTGGACCAGCGGTTCGACGATCAGAGCCGCGGTCTGTGCATGCTCCGCGACGAGATAAGCCTCCAGTGCGCCCGTCGCACGCAGGGCAACATTTTCGGCACTTTCACCGGGACGCGCATCCCGCCAATCTGGCGAGGGAAGTTGGGTACTCTGCCTCAACAGCGTTGCATACGTATCGCGAAACAGAGGCACATCCGTCACCGACAGCGCTCCCAGTGTTTCCCCGTGGTAGCCATTTCTCAGGCTGACAAACCGCGCTTTTTCGGGCTGCCCGCCGTTCCTCCAGTAGTGAAAGCTCATCTTAAGTGCAATCTCGACTGCAGATGCGCCGTCACTGCCGTAGAAGCAATGCGACAACCCGGTCAGAGCCGACAATCGCTCGGAAAGCTGCACCACAGGCTCATGAGTGAAACCCGCCAGGATTACGTGCTCGAGCCGCTGGAGTTGGTCAGTCAACGCAGCGTTAATCCGCGGGTTGGCATGTCCGAAAAGATTGACCCACCAGGAACTGATCGCATCGAGGTAGCGGTTGCCGTCGAAGTCGTACAGCCACATCCCGTCGCCGCGCGCGATCGGCACCAGCGGCATTTCCTCGTGATGTTTCATCTGCGTGCAGGGATGCCATACGGAGCGCAGACTGCGGGAGAGCAGATCCTGATTGCGCGAAAATTTGGAATTCATCGGGATGCAGGGCAGGAAGTAGCGCGACCGGATATCGCGCGCAGTAAGGCATTTTTTAAGCCGTGAATCAAGCCGGGGATATTGGCATTCTGCAGCGTTGGCTGCCAGACAATCAGGCATCGTTGATGCTTTGCTCTTATATCGGATGTCCACTTTCCGATGCAAAGGAGTCACGCATGAATTTGCTGGAGACCATCACCGAGCGCATGGTAGCCAAACCCCTGCCTTTGGTAGCGATCACTGTCGCCGCTGTCCCTTGTCCGGATACCCCGGTGATCCTGACGCTGCATTGGCATGGCTTCATCGAGGAAAAAATCATCGAACTCGAAGAAGCCGAGACGGTGGCGTACACGCCAATCCCCAGTTCGGCCCTTCAGGTCAATCATCGCTGGAGTGACATCGCGACGCTGGATCGCGCGGCAATGGAGGCGGGTTGGGAGCTGGGTGCTTGGGATGTTGCTCGCGCCGAGCGCGCCGGATGCGCCCGCCCGGGGGCCCAATCGCGCGAAGCGCTGGAATGTCTGCAGGCTTTCGGCTCGTTTCCCTACGGACTCAACGATGTCCAGGCTGTGGTCGCGGAAGCGCCCGATGTCGGGGATCTGGTCAATCTCGCGGCCCGCCGCGGCTACCTGATGTGGATGTTCCGTCCGGTTTATCGTGGCATCTGGGCGGAATTCGCCGATGATGCTACGTTGGGTCCGAATGGCACGCGGACCCCGCCCTGTCCGTTAGAATCGGCGCCGCCAGTTGGCCTTGGAAAAACGATTTATCGCTTCGGCATTCCGGGCTCATCGCCCCTCATAAACTGAAATCCCATAAGCACTATAAGGTCGAACCAGAGCGAGCGCAGCGTTCCTGTTATGTAAGCGCACGCTTACATTGTATTTGGTCTAGTCCGGCCCTCTGGAATAATCAAAGCCCTTGAATTCCGGGCTCTCCGCCCTTATTATTAGCACTCTCAAGTATTGAGTGCTAACGAGAGCTTTTGCTCTTGATTATCCATAACAAGGAGAGTCGAAATGAAAATCCGTCCTTTGCATGACCGCGTAATCGTCAAGCGCCTAGAGGAAGAGCGCAAGACCGCTTCCGGGATCGTGATTCCCGATACCGCCGCCGAGAAGCCCGACCAGGGTGAAGTGATTGCGGTTGGCAATGGCAAGGTCCTGGAAGACGGCAAGGTCCGTCCGCTGGACGTCAAGAAGGGTGACAAGATCCTGTTCGGCAAATATTCCGGCCAGACCGTCAAGGTTCATGGCGAAGAACTGCTCGTGATGCGTGAAGAAGACATCATGGGCGTCGTCGAAGCGGCCTAAAGCAACCCTCAAGTTCCACCCTTTTCAGGAGCAAATTCTCATGGCAGCAAAAGACGTCAAATTTCACGACTCCGCCCGTGCCCGCATCGTGGCTGGAGTCAACATCCTGGCCGATGCGGTCAAGGTGACCCTGGGCCCGAAGGGCCGCAATGTAGTGCTGGAGCGCTCCTTCGGCGCCCCGACCATTACCAAGGACGGCGTGTCGGTCGCCAAGGAAATTGAACTGAAGGACAGGTTCGAAAACATGGGCGCGCAGATGGTCAAGGAAGTGGCTTCCAAGACCTCGGACGTCGCCGGTGACGGCACCACCACCGCGACCGTGCTGGCTCAGGCGATTGTGCAGGAAGGCATGAAGTTCGTGGCCGCCGGCATGAACCCGATGGATCTGAAGCGAGGCATCGACAAGTCTGTCATCGTCATTGTCGAAGAGCTGAAGAAGATTTCCAGGCCTTGCACCACCAGCAAGGAAATCGCACAGGTCGGCTCGATTTCCGCAAATTCCGACGCCGTGATCGGACAGAAAATTGCCGAAGCCATGGAAAAAGTCGGCAAGGAAGGCGTGATCACCGTCGAAGACGGTCAGGGCCTGCAGGATGAGCTGGAAGTCGTGGAAGGCATGCAGTTCGACCGCGGCTATCTGTCGCCTTATTTCATCAACAATCCGGATCGTCAGATTTCGATTCTGGATAATCCTTACGTCCTTCTGCACGACAAGAAGATCTCCAACATTCGCGAATTGCTGCCGATTCTGGAACAGGTCGCCAAGGCCGGACGTCCATTGCTGATCGTTGCCGAAGACGTTGACGGCGAAGCGCTGGCAACCCTGGTGGTCAACAACATTCGCGGCATCCTCAAGACCTGCGCCGTGAAGGCACCGGGATTCGGCGATCGCCGCAAGGCCATGCTGGAAGACATCGCCATCCTGACGGGCGGCACGGTTATCGCGGAAGAAGTGGGTCTTTCCCTCGAGAAAGCCACCCTGAAAGACCTGGGGCAGGCCAAACGCATCGAGATCGGCAAGGAAGAGACCACCATTATCGACGGCGCCGGCGATGGCAAGACCATTGAAGGCCGGGTCAAGTCGATCCGCAAACAGATCGACGAAGCCACCAGCGACTACGACAAGGAAAAGCTGCAGGAACGTGTCGCCAAGCTGGCCGGAGGCGTCGCGCTGATCAAGGTGGGTGCCGCGACCGAAGTCGAAATGAAGGAAAAGAAGGCTCGCGTAGAAGATGCGCTGCACGCGACGCGTGCGGCTGTCGAGGAAGGCATTGTCGCCGGCGGCGGCGTCGCGCTGATTCGTGCCCGTGTCGCAATCAGCAAGCTCAAGGGCGAGAATCATGACCAGGATGCGGGCATCAAGATCGTGATGCGCGCACTGGAAGAGCCGCTGCGCTGGATCGTCGCCAATGCCGGCGATGAGCCGTCGGTGGTGCTCAACAAGGTCGCCGAAGGCAAGGGCAATTTCGGCTATAACGCCGCGACGGGTGAGTACGGGGACATGATGGAGATGGGCGTGCTCGACCCCACCAAGGTTACCCGCTACGCACTGCAGAATGCGGCGTCTGTTGCCGGTCTGATCCTCACTACCGCAGCAATGGTGGCCGAAGCCCCGAAGGAAGAACATTCCCACGGCGGTGGCGGCGGCATGGGCGGTATGGGTGGCATGGGCGGCATGGACATGTAAGAGCTTTAACAAGCTCCGGCAGGTCGAAAAGCCCCGCTTCGGCGGGGCTTTTCTTTTGCCGCCGGCGACGTTGGTCAACGTCTCCCGCTGGGCGGGTCGTTCAGGTTTGCTGCAACTGCGATGAAGCATGACATTGACAATCGCCCGGGCCCGGCAATTAAACTGTAGGTCAGACTGCCTCGGTACTCGACCGCCGCAGCAACAATCACACGGGAGGAGAGAACATGACCGGAACCGCAACGACCCACGATAAGCATCATCCGGACTTCAAGCCGGAAGAGAAGCGGGTCATCTTCGCTTCCTCGCTGGGCACGGTTTTCGAGTGGTACGACTTCTATCTGTACGCAACGCTGGCGCCGTTCTTCGCGGCATTGTTCTTTCCGAAAGGCAACGAAACGGCCGCCCTGCTTTCGGCGTTTGCGACTTATGCCGCCGGCTTTCTGGTCCGTCCATTCGGGGCGCTGGTGTTCGGTCGTATCGGTGACCTGGTGGGTCGCAAATACACGTTCCTGATCACCATTATTGTCATGGGCGGCGCGACCTTTGCAGTCGGCTTGCTGCCGACCTACGAGGCCATCGGCTGGGGTGCCCCGATCCTGCTGGTGTCATTGCGGCTGCTGCAGGGGCTTGCGCTCGGCGGTGAATATGGCGGTGCGGCGACCTATGTGGCCGAACACGCGCCGAATCATCGGCGCGGCTACGACACCAGCTGGATTCAGACCACGGCGACCTTGGGGTTCTTTCTCGCGCTGCTGGTGATCGGCGCCTGCCGCCTGGAAATGGATGCCAAGGTTTTTGCCGATTGGGGCTGGAGGATTCCATTCTGGTTCTCGGTGATCCTTCTGGCATTTTCCGTCTACATCCGGCTAAAGCTGGAAGAGTCGCCGGTATTCACAAAGATGAAGGCCGAAGGCAAGGGATCGAAGGCGCCGTTGACGGACAGTTTCCTGCGCTACCCGAACAATAAATTCGTGTTGCTGGCGCTGCTCGGCGCCACTGCAGGTCAGGGCGTGGTTTGGTACACAGGCCAGTTCTACGCACTGTTCTTCCTGATCATCACATTGAAGCTGGACTACCTTACGGCGTATATCCTGATCGGCGCTTCACTGCTGATCGGCACGCCGTTTTTCATTTTCTTCGGCTGGCTGTCGGACAAGATCGGGCGGCTCAAGATCATATTGGCGGGCTGCCTGATCGCGGCGCTGACCTACTTTCCGCTGTTCCACGGACTGACCCATAACGTCAATCCGGCGCTCGAGGAATTTCAGCAGAAGACGCAGATATCGGTGGCCGCGAACGATTGCGGCTTTCATCTGTTCGTCGGACCCTGGAGCAAGTTCACCGAATGTGACCAGGTGAAGGACCATTTGACCAAACAGGGTCTGTCTTTCACTTCGCTTCCCGCAATTGAAGGCAAAGCCGTGGTCACCAAAGTAGGGGAAGTCACGCTCGAAGGCTGGGACAAGGCGAAGGTGGAGGAAGCGTTGAAAGCGGCTGGCTATCCAGGACCGGCGGACAAGAGCAAGGTCAACTATGGCATGACCCTGCTGATCCTCGTGATCATGCTCATTTACGTGACCATGGTGTATGGGCCGATTGCCGCGTTCCTGGTGGAATTGTTCCCGACGCGGATCCGCTATACCTCGATGTCCCTGCCTTATCACATCGGCAACGGCTGGTTCGGCGGCATGCTGCCGTTGACTGCGACGGCGATGGTGGCGGCCACGGGCGATATCTATTATGGGCTGTGGTATCCGATTGTCGTCGCGGTGGTCACGTTGGTGATAGGGACCCTATTCCTCAGGGAAACCAAGGACAGGGACATTCATCAGAACTGAAGCAGATTCCTGCTAAAGAAAAGCCCGCCGATGCGGGCTTTTCTGTTCTTTTGCGGGCAATCCGGATTGCCCGCCCGCAGGTGTTTTCGGGTAGAATGCCGCGCTTTCCGAGCGCCGACGATTTCCCAACCGGCAACGCAAAAAAGCGATTCGATTCCCCATCGGATAAGAGCTGTAAACGGGGGCCAAGTAGCTCAGTCGGTAGAGCAGAGGACTGCAAACAAGCGCCTTCATCGCTTGTTTCAGTGAAGGCTAACCTTTCACGTGAGTGCAAGGCTATGCCGGAGCTAAAATCCTTGTATCGGCCATCGTAAGGAAGTGGATCGCGAGGTCCTGCCCCGCCTTGGGGTCCAGTTGTGTGCAGTACCGTGGCCAAGTAGCTCAGTCGGTAGAGCAGAGGACTGAAAATCCTTGTGTCGGTGGTTCGATTCCGCCCTTGGCCACCACTCCCCTTTCGATTTTTCCGTTTCCCGTTCTCCGCGAGGCCGCTTGACAGCCATGCACGTGTGCATCGATAGTTCAGCACCTTGAAACGCTACGCTGGCCAAGATCTGCCGGCGATAAAAACTAGAAATGCACTGGGGGAGAACATGAAATTCCGCGTATCTGCTTTGCTGGCACTATTGCTCGCCGTGACCGCATGCATCGCTCATGCGGCAGAACTGACCTTGCGTTTCGGCACGCCGTTCGTCACCAACAGCAACCTGCACAAGGCCATGGAGAAGTTCGCCGAGGTCGTCGACATGGAAAGCGGCGGCAAGATTCGCGTGCAGGTCTATGCCGACAGCCAGATCGGCGACATCCAGCAACTGATCGCCGGCATGCAACTCGGCACCGTGGACATGGCTTATTTGGGAGTCGGCAACTCCGGCCAACTCAAGGATTGCGGAGCCCTCAACGTTGCTTACCTGCCTTATCTGTTCAAGAACAAGGAAAAGGCCACGCAGGTTCTGAACGGTCCGATCATGCAGGATTTCTACGATAGCTGCGCCAAGTCTTCGGGAGTGCGGATTTTCGCCGTGGCGGGTGCGCGTTCGCCGCGCGCAATCGTCACGACCAAGGGGCCTATTCGCAAGCCCGAGGATTTGAAGGGCATGCGCCTGCGCATTCCGCCGATCCCGATTTTTCGCGAAACCTTCGAGTCGCTCGGCGTCAAGGTCGTCCCGCTTGGGCTGAATGAAGTTTACATGGCGCTTTCTCGGGGTCAGGTCGACGGCCAGGACAACGGATTCGATTTGACCCTCACATTCCGCTTCCATGAGGTTTCCAAGTATTGGTCTGCCACCGACCACGTTTACGATGTGGCGGCGTGGTACGTCTCCGAGCGTCGCTGGAAGTCCATGACCAAGGAGCAGCAGGACCTCTTCAAGCGTGCTGCACAGGCGGGCGGCAAAGTCGCGACCGATCTTGGCGAACAGTTCGATCGCCAGGGCATGGAGGAGTTGAAGAAACAAGGCGTGACTTACGTCGTTCCGGACAAGGCGGCTTTCGAAACCGCCTGGAAAGATGTCTACAAGAGCTACGAGGGCAAGGTCTGGCCCGACGGCCTGGTTGAGCGCCTGAAGGCCGCGCAGAAGTAATCAGCGGCATCCGGGTCACCGTCTTTCCATGATCGATAGCCTCAATCGCGCTTTGCGCGTGCTCGACCTCCTGCTCGAGTGGGTGGTCGTTGCGCTCATGGTCTCGCTCGTGCTCATTGTCGCGCTGCAGTTTGTCGATCGTCATTTCATCGATACCGGTATTGCCGCGCCCGACCAGTACGCGAGAGTCGCGCTGGTCTGGCTTACCTTTATCGGATTTGCCGTCGCGGTGCGCGCGGCCGTGAACATACGCGTGGACCTGATCGACGCGCATTTGCCGGCGAAAGTGCGTTTCGTCCTCGAGATGGCGTTCGATGCCTTGTTGGTTGTATTGCTGGTGGTGTTGATCCCGGGAAGCTGGCGCCTGATCGTCATCGGCAAGGACCAGGAACTGCTGGGCACTGTTTTCACCGCGGCAGTTCCGGCCGCGGGCGTGCTGATTTCCTGTGTGCTCATGCTGCTTTTCGTCGGATTGCGGCTCATCGTCCGGCTCATGGGCCACGAGCTTCAGAAGCCCAGGGAACTCTGATGCTCCCATTGCTTTTCGTCGCGTTCCTGCTCGCACTCCTGATCGGATTCGACGTCGGCTTTTCGATGGTGTTCTCCGCATGGCTGGGAATCCTGGCCAAGCCGGGCGAACTCATCGATGCCGCGATGATGCCGCTGTCGATGATGTCGGGGGTGGATAGTTTTGCGCTGGTTCAGGTGCCTTTGTTCATTCTGGCGGGCGAGCTCATGAACTCCGGCGGCCTGACAATGCGCCTGATCGAATGGGCGATGGCGCTGGTGGGCCGGCTCAGGGGTAGCCTCGGACACGTATCGATCATTACCAATTTCGTCATGGCGGGCGTGTCGGGATCCGCCGTTGCGGATGCAGTGGCGACCGGTAAGCCGCTGATTCCCGCAATGCGCAAGGAAGGATACGGCGAAGGGTTCGCGGGCGCCGTAATCGTTGCGGGCGCATTGCTCGGCCCTATCCTGCCGCCTTCGATTCCGATGGTGGTTTATGCGCAGATCTCCAACCAGTCCGTCGTCAAACTGTTCATGGCGGGGGTGGTCCCCGCCATCCTGCTGGCGAGCGGATTCATGGTGATCTGCAGCATCGTCGCCAGGTACCGCAACTATCCCCGGCGGGAAGCGGCCGACATCAAGGTCAAGTTGCGCGCAACCGGTCGAGCATCCTGGGCGCTGATGATGCCCGTCATTATCATCGGAGGAATACGCTTCGGCTGGCTGACCGTGACCGAGTCCGCCGCGGTGGCCGTGCTCTATGCCTTGTTTGTCTGCTTTTTTATCTATCGTGGCATTACCTTCAGGCAGCTTCCCAAGCTCATCTTCAGTGCGGGACGTTCCACTGCCCTCATCCTGTTCCTGCTGGCGGCGGCGGGACCATTCAGCTGGCTGGTGGCGGAGAGCCAGATAAACCAGACAGTGATCGACACGATCCAGAGCATTTCGACCAACCCGATCATCGTGCTGCTGATGATCAACGCATTTCTCCTGCTCATCGGCTGCATCGTGGAACCGCTCCCGGCCATGATCATCTTCCTGCCGCTGCTGATTCCGCTCGGTGCGCAGGTCGGCATCGATCCTATCCAGTTCGGTGCGGTCGTGGTGCTGAACCTGATGATCGGCCTGATGCATCCGCCGATCGGACTATTGCTGTTCGTCGTTTCCAGCGTGGGCAAAATCCGCCTCGGGCCTGTCATGTGGGAGGTCCTGCCTTTCCTTGCCTGGGCAATCGTCGTCCTCGGGCTGACCATCGTTTTCCCGCCGCTCACCATCTGGCTGCCGGCTCAGATCAAGTAACCGTCCGCGGTTCGCGCCAAATCCCCGAATCGCGGGGAAGCAGACCTTTTGGCTTATAATCATGGGCCTCGATCGGGAGTTTGCGCCCCCGCTCGTCAACCGTGGACTTCGATGCAGCTCTTCGCTTTCGGCATGAACCACCATACGGCCCCGCTCGCGGTACGCGAACAGGTGACCTTTCACGCCGAAAACCTGGAAGCGGCGCTGCGTGATCTCGTCGCGCACGAATCGGCGCGCGAAGCCGCGATCATTTCCACCTGTAATCGCACCGAGGTCTATTGCAGTACGCCCGAACCGGTCCGCGTAATCGACTGGCTTGCGCGTTTTCATCACCTGAAAACCCCGGCGCTGGAGCCGTTTCTTTACACTCTGCCGCGCGAGCAGGCAGTGACTCACGCGTTCCGCGTAGCCAGCGGGCTCGACTCGATGGTGATAGGCGAGCCGCAGATCCTCGGACAGATGAAAGATGCGGTGAAATCCGCCGAGCACGCCGGCACACTCGGTACGGTTCTACACAAGCTGTTCCAATCCACGTTTTCAGTGGCGAAGGAAGTGCGCACCCGGACCGACATCGGGGCCAGCTCGGTCTCGATGGCGGCAGCAGCTATCAAGGTTGCCGAGCGGATTTACCCGAGCATTGCCGGACAGAAAATCCTGTTTGTCGGCGCCGGTGAAATGATCGAATTGTGCTCGACCCATTTTGCCGCGAAAAAGCCGCGCGAAATGACTTTTGCCAATCGTACGGTCGAGCGTGGCGAACAGCTTGCGAGCCGCTTCCAGGGCCGTGTAATCACGTTGAACGACCTGCCCGAGCAACTGCCGCTTCACGACATCGTGGTCACCTGTACGGCGAGCACGCTGCCGATCCTCGGCAAAGGGATGATCGAACGCGCCATCAAGGCGCGCCGCCATCGTCCGATACTGATGATCGATCTCGCGGTGCCGCGCGACGTCGAGGCCGAGGTGGCGGAGCTTGACGACGTGTTCCTCTACAGCGTGGATGACCTCGGCAAGATCGTGCAGGAAGGTCTCGACACCCGCCACGCCGCAGTTGCACAAGCCGAGGTCATCATCAACGCCAACGTGCATGCCTTCATGCACTGGCTGGAGAACCGGGAGCTCGTTCCGACCATCCGTGCATTGCGCGATAGGGCCGAGTACATGCGCCGCCACGAACTGGAGCGTGCCGCGCGCATGCTGGCCAAGGGCGACGATCCCGCCAGGGTGCTGGAACTGCTTTCGCATTCCCTGACCAACAAGTTTCTGCATGCGCCGACGCAGGCGCTCAATAGCGCGCAGACGAATGAGCGCGACGCCCTGGTTGCCGCGCTGACCCGCCTGTACGAGATCAACCTGCCGGAATGAAACCGTCCATCGCCTCCAAGCTGGCGCAACTTTCCGCCAGATTGGAGGAACTTAACGCCCTGCTGTCCAGCGAGGACGTAACCAAAAACCTGGAAAATTACCGCAAGCTCACCCGCGAGCATGCGGAGATTACGCCGGCGGTCGAGCTCTACCATGCCTACGTCAAAAGCGAGCGCGACGTCGCGGCGGCCCAGGAGATGGCGAGCGATCCGGAGATGCGCGGCCTTGCCGAAGCCGAAGTCAGGGAGGGCAGGCAGCGTTTGCTCGATCTCGAGGCCGAGCTCCAGAAACAATTGTTGCCAAAGGATCCCAGCGACGAACGCAACGTCTTCCTGGAAATCCGGGCCGGCACCGGCGGCGACGAATCTGCCTTGTTCGCCGGCGATCTGTTCCGCATGTATTTCCGCTATGCCGAGCGTCAGGGCTGGAAGGTCGAGCTGATTTCGCAGAGCCAGGGAGAGATGGGCGGATACAAGGAAGTGATCGCCAAAATCATCGGCTTCGGCGTCTATTCGAAACTGAAGTTCGAATCGGGCGGGCATCGCGTGCAGCGGGTGCCGGCAACCGAGACACAAGGCCGCATCCACACCAGTGCCTGCACGGTCGCCGTGATGCCGGAAGCGGATGCGATCGAAGACGTCGTACTCAATCCCGCGGAGCTGCGCATCGATACCTTCCGCGCTTCAGGTGCCGGCGGCCAGCACATCAACAAGACCGATTCCGCGGTGCGCGTCACGCATCTGCCCACCGGCATCGTCGTCGAATGCCAGGACGACCGCTCCCAGCACAAGAACAAGGCGCAGGCGTTGTCGGTGCTGGCCGCACGGATCAGGGACAAGCAGGTGCGCGAGCAACAGGCGAAACAGGCTGCGACGCGCAAATCGCTGATCGGCAGCGGCGATCGCTCGGAACGCATCCGCACCTATAACTTTCCGCAGGGCAGGGTAACGGATCACCGCATCAACCTGACCCTGTACAAAATCGACCAGATCATGGACGGCGCGCTCGACGATTTGATCGACGCTCTCATGGCCGAGCACCAGACCGAGCTGCTTGCCGCGATGGCCGAAGATACTTTCGCCGCGCAGGCGTGAACCCGACTGTCGACAGTCTGCTCGAAGAAGCCGCGCGCAATCCTGCCAACGATGTCGAGGCAAGGCGGGAGGCGCAGATACTGCTCGGGCATGCGCTGGGCGTCTCGCGCGCGTGGCTTTCGGCGCATGGCGACGAGAAGGCCGATCCGTCCGCCGCTGCCATTTTCCGCGATCTCATCCGGCGCCGGCGAACCGGCGAACCGGTTGCCTATCTGGTCGGCAAGCGGGAATTTTATGGCCTCGATTTCCATGTCACGCCGGATGTATTGATCCCGCGCGCGGACACTGAAACGCTGGTAGATAGCGCGCTCGAAAAATTGAGGCCGGGCGCGCCGCATGACGTGCTCGATCTTGGCACCGGCAGCGGATGCATTGCCATCACCATTGCCCATGAGCGGCCCACCGCGCGCGTTACTGCGGTGGACGTATCAAACGCTGCATTGAATATTGCGCGGAGAAACGCCGTCGCAATCGGCGTGGATGTCGAATTTGTGCAAGGCAGGTGGTTCGCACCGCTGGCAGCGAATCGATTTGATCTGATCGTCTCCAATCCGCCGTACGTGGCTGCGGGAGATCCGCATTTGCAGCAGGGCGATCTGCGCTTCGAACCCGCAACGGCACTAACCTCGGGCAAGGACGGTCTCACCGATATCCGCGTCATAGTGGCGGGGGCGCGGGCGCATCTGCGAGCCGGAGGCTGGTTGTTGTTCGAGCATGGCCATGACCAGGCCGGTATTTGCAGAGACCTTTTGCTTGACGCGGGCTTTGGCGATGTCATCAGTTGCGCGGATTTAGCCGGATTGCCTCGCGTGGCAGGCGGACGCCTATTGACGTCGAAATCGCCGAATCGTTAACATCAGCAGTATCCAACGGGAGCGGTTCCACGACGGAGGCTTCCACACTTAATCCAGAGGTAATGCTCATGAGCGCTAAGGACAAGATCAGGCAGCAGGTGACCGGCAATCCGATCGTGCTGTACATGAAGGGAACGCCGGATGCGCCGATGTGCGGCTTCAGTGCCACGGCGGTGCAGATCCTCGAGGCCTGTGGCGTCGAGAACGTGGCGACGGTCGACGTGCTGAGCGACCAGGATGTCCGCCAGGGCATCAAGGAATTCTCCAACTGGCCGACCATTCCGCAACTGTATGTAAACGGTGAATTCGTCGGGGGCGCGGACATCATGCGCGAAATGTATCAATCCGGTGAATTGCAGAAGCTTTTCGGAAAGTAACCGGATTGCGGCTGAAAAGGGCTGGCTCGCGCCAGCCTTTTTTATTGGTGAAGGTCCATCGTCGTGCGGCGACTCATACTCGGCGAGCATAAGACTTATTCCGGAACGTCGCCGCTGCAATCCGGAATCCGCAGGCCATCATGCTTTTCCCTATGCCAGAATAAACGGAAGCGGCGTTACGCGTTATCATTGCCGCCGCGGCTGTGAGAACGAGACAAGAATGACGCGAATTTCGATTCGACGTCGCTGACATCCTGCCAGGCGGAGAAAAATCATGATGGAATTGGTGCGGGTGGCGTTGCGCCGCCCGTACACGGTCGCCGTGCTGTCGCTGCTCGTGCTCCTGCTCGGTGGCCTCGCGGTGACGCGCATGGTGGTCGACTTCTTCCCGAAGATCGACATCCCGGTCGTATTCGTCGGCTGGAACTACCCCGGCCTCTCGGCCGAGGAAATGGAGCGCCGCGTCGTGATCATCAGCGAGCGCGCCTACTCGACGACGGTCAACGGCATCGACCGCATCGAATCCAACTGCATTCCCGGCATCGGACTGGTGAAGGTGTATTTCCACCAGGGTACCGACATCGGCGCGTCGATCGCACAGATCAATGCCATCAACGGCACCGTCCTGCGCATCCTGCCGCCGGGCATTACCCCGCCCGTGATCATCCAGTACGACCCGGCGACGGTGCCGATCGTACAGATGGTGTTGTCGAGCAAGACGGTTCCCGAGGGGCGTATTTTCGACCACGCGTTCAACTTCGTGCGCGTGAAGCTGTTCACCATCCCGGGCCTGACCGTGCCGGCGCCGTTTGGCGGCCGTCTGCGCCAGATCATGGTGGACTTGAACCCGCAGCTGATGACGGCCAAAGGCGTCTCGCCAAACGATGTCGTCAATGCGCTGCAGAGTTCGAACATCCTGGTTCCGGCGGGCACCGCGCGCATCGGCTCGACCGAATACAACGTGATGATGAACTCGAGTCCGCCGACAGTGGACCAGTTCAACCAGATGCCGCTGCGCATATCGAACGGCGTACCCGTGCTGCTCGGTGACGTTGCAAAGGTTGCGGATGGGTACGCCGTGCAAAACAACATCGTTCACGTCGACGGCCGCCGCGCGACTTATCTCACCATTCTCAAGCACTCGGAGGCCTCGTCGCTGGCGGTGGTCGAAGCCACCCGCGACATACTTCCGGAAATCCAGAAGGCTGCCCCCGAAGGCATCGAGGTCAAACTCGATTTCGACCAGTCGGTCTACGTGCGCGCGGCAATCAAGAACGTAGCCTCCGAGGCGGTCATCGCGTCCCTGCTGGTGTCGCTCATGGTCTTGCTGTTCCTCGGTTCCTGGCGCAATACCATCGTCGTGATCACCTCGATTCCGTGCGCAATGGCCGCCGGCATACTCGGCCTGTATTTCACCGGCAACACCATCAATCTGATGACGCTGGCCGGCCTGTCGCTCGCCACCGGTATCCTCGTCGACGATGCGACGGTTGCGGTGGAAAACATTCACCGGCACCGCGCAATGGGTCAACCGCTCACAGTGGCGATCCTGCAAGGATCCCGCGAGGTGGCGGTGCCGCGCACCATGGCCACGCTGGCGATCTGCATCGTTTTCATCCCCGTGGCGTTCCTGTACGGGGTATCGAAATTCCTGTTCGTTCCGCTTGCGCTGTCCGTGGTGTTCTCGTTGCTCGCGTCATACATCCTGTCGTTTACGCTGGTGCCCATGCTCTCCCGGCAACTGCTGGCGGGCGAACATCACGATGACGGTACCGGCCAGGGGATTGCAGCGCGATTGAATCGCGCACGTGAGAACGTCCTGGAATGGCTGCAAAACACGTACGGTGGTGTGCTGACAGTCATCATGCACCACCGCCCCTTCGTGCTGGTGTGCCTGCTGCTGATGGGCGGCGTCAGCATCTTCCTTGGCCGGGTGGTCGGGACCGATTTCTTCCCGACGGCCGACGTCGGCATTCTGAAACTGCATTTCCGCGCGCCGATGGGCATGCGCATCGAAGAAACCGAGAAACTGGTGCTCGAGGTCCAGGAGGAGATCCGCAAGATCATTCCGGCCGGGGAAATATCGACGATCAACGACATGCTCGGGGTACCGCTTTTCTTCAACCTCGCCTTCGTGCCGACGGACAACATCAGCGGCATGGACGCCGACATTCTGATTTCGCTGAAGCATCCGCACCAGCCGTCGGCCCACTGGATGCGCGAACTCAGGGAGAAACTGCCCCCGAAGTTCCCGGGCTCGACCATGTACTTCCAGAACGCCGACATCGTCACCCAGGTACTGAACTTCGGGTTGCCGGCCCCGATCGACGTGCAGATCCAGGATTCGAACTTCGACCGGGCGCAGGGCTACGCATCGCGGGTGCTCAAGATCATCGAGGAGACGCCGGGGGCGGTCGACGTGCGGCAGATGCAGGTGCTGAACTACCCCGCATTGCGCGTGGAGGTCGATCGCGTGCGAGCGGCCCGGCTCGGACTCACGCAACGCGACGTGGCCAGCAATGTGCTGACATCGCTGTCGTCCAGCGCAATCGTCAATCCCTCCTATTTTTTGAATCCGAACGGCGTGAATTACACCGTCGCGGTACAAACGCCGATAGAGCGCATGAGTTCGGTGGATGACTTGATGGCGACGCCGATCACCTCCGGTTCCACCCCGGTGCTCGATATCTCGGCGACGGCGCGTCTCGATGCCACGCCTGGCGCGCCGGTGACCCGGCTGTCCAATATCGCCACGGTAAAGCCGGAAACGAGCTATCAATCGGTATCGCATTACACCGTGCAACGCGTGCTCGACATCGCGGCCAACGTCGATGGCCGTGATCTGGGCGGCGTCGTCTCGGACATCAAGCGCAAGATCGACGCAATGACGGCCGAGAAGGATTTTCCGCCGACGGCGAAGGTCATCATCCGCGGCCAATACCAGGTCATGAACTCATCCTTCGAGAGCCTGATCGGGGGCCTGCTGCTGGCTATCGTGCTGGTCTATGCGCTGCTGGTGGTGCTGTTCCAATCGTGGATCGACCCGTTCATCATCATGATGGCGGTGCCGGGCGCCCTGATCGGGATTCTGTGGATCCTCGCGCTGAGCGGGACGACGATCAACGTCATGTCCCTGATGGGTGCGATCATGGCGGTCGGCATCGGCGTTTCCAATTCGATCCTGGTCGTGAGTTTCGCCAACGAGCTGAGGGTGGAAAAAAAGCTGGGTGTGGTCGAAGCGGCGATCGAAGCGGGCATGACGCGCCTGCGGCCGGTGATGATGACCGCGCTGGCCATGATCATCGGCATGGTGCCGATGGCGCTGGGACTGGGAGAGGCGGGCGAGCAAAACGCGCCCCTCGGGCGCGCGGTGATCGGCGGCCTGGCCATGGCGACCATCGCCACGCTTTTCGTGGTGCCGGTGATTTACACGTTAGTCAGAAAAAGCATGCCGATCCTGCACGAGCTCGATGCCCGCTTCGAGGCCGAGTCGCAGGGACGCCAAGCCTGAGGAGCAAGGAGAATGGCCGCGATGCAGCGACGACGCGATTCCTTTTTGGTGTTCTACATAGTCGCTTTCGTTCTGGTGGCCGTGGCGAGCGCGGCAGTCTGGTGGTTCTGGCAGAACAAGCAGAATCACCTCGCCGACGAGGCCAGGACGCGCGCAGCCCAGCTCGATGCGGGGCCCACCGTGGTCGTTGGACAATCCGTGCGCGGTTCCGCCTCCCGCAAGATCAACCTGACCGGCGAGTTGCGGCCCTACAAGGCGACCACGCTGTACTCCAAAGTAGGGGGTTACCTGTCCAGGATCACGGTGGATGTCGGCGACCGCGTGCATGCGGGGCAGCTCATCGCCGAGGTCCAGGCCCCCGAACTCGAGGCCGAATACAAAAGCACGGTGTCGGAAATGGAGAACCGCGAGCGCCAGGCGCAGCGCACCCGCGACCTCGCCGCAAAGGGATTCTTTTCGCAGCAGGCGCTCGACAATGCCGATACCGAAGTGCGCACGTCGCGCGGCCGCGTGGACATCCTGCGGGCGCAGATGGGCTATCGCAGCCTGTATGCGCCTTATGCCGGAGTCGTGACCGGGCGTTATGTGGATCCGGGCGCGCTGATTACCAACGCAGCCAACAACCAGACTTCGTCGCAGCCGGTCGTCACCATTGCAGATCCGTCGACATTGCGCGTCAGCGTCTACGCCGAACAAGTCGATGCGCGCTTCGTGCATCCCGGCATCGAGGCGGAAATCATCGATACCGCCAACCCCACGCAGCGCGTCAAAGCCAAGGTCAGCCGCGTGGCGGGAGAACTCGATCCGAGGACGCGCACGCTGTTGGCGGAGGTCGATTTCGACAATCGCGGCGCCACGTTCATTCCGGGCTCGTTCGTCAACGTTGCGCTGATGGTGCCGCAGACGAGTTACATCGAAGTGCCGGCATCCGCCCTGGTGGTGCGGGACCGCAAGAATTTCGTTGCGGTGCTCGAAGCGGACAACCACATCAAGCTGACCCCGATCGAAATCGCGGGCACCGACGGGGCGGCAGTGAGGATTGCCAGCGGCGTCGGAGAGGGCATGCGGGTCGTACTCAGCCTCCCGAACACGGTGCCGGACGGGGCCAAGGTGAATCCGGCCGCTTCGCCCGCCGCACCGGTGCCACAGGCCGCGTCCGCCGCCGCCCCGCCTGCCAAAGCTGCCCCGGCCGCAAATCCGCAGCAACCGAAGTAAGCTCGTCCTATAATTCTTTTGCGCCGGCCCCGATCCGGGGCCGGCGCATCAACCCAATCAGGTTTCGCATATCCGATGACGATGAGCTATCGCGGCATTCACGATATGGGCGGATTGCCCGCGGGCAAGGTCGAGGCGACCGAGCACGATTACGCATTGTGGGAAAAACGCGTGGACGCGCTGATGGTGCTGCTGTCGAAGAAGGGGCACCTGACGGTGGACGAACTGCGGCGGAACATCGAGACGCTCGGCGCCGAAGCGTACGACAAGATGAGTTATTACGAGCGCTGGATCTATGCGATCACGCAGACATTGATCCAGCGCGGCGTCATCACCATCGACGAACTCGGCACGGGCATCGCGAAAGCGCAGGCCAATGGCGAACACTGACCGTGCCGCCCCGAGGTTCGTTCCCGGCGATGCCGTTGCCGTACGCGCGATTTATCCGCTGGGCCACATCCGCACGCCCTACTACATCCGCGGCAAGCACGGCATCATCGAACGGCTGTGCGGCGTGTACGGCAATCCGGAAGAACTTGCTTATGCGCGGCCGGGACTGCCGAAGCAGCCACTGTACCGCGTGAGATTCCTGCAGCGTGAAGTCTGGCCGGAATATCGCAGCGGAGCCGACGATACCGTGGACATCGAAATCTATCAGCACTGGCTCGAACCGGAACGATAATCATGCCTCACGATCACGACCATCCGCACGATCATTCCCATTCCCCCGGCGGCGCGCCGCACAAGCATCCGCCTCTGCGTCCGGACCAGGATGACACCATCACTTACTGGCGCGCGATGGAAATAGCCGTGCGCGGACTTATGATCGAAAAGGGCATCCTGACTGCGGACGAAGTGCGCCGCGCGGTCGAGGACATGGACAACCGTACGCCGTTGCAAGGTGCGCGGGTTGTTGCGAAAGCATGGACCGATCCGGCATACCGCAAGCTGCTGCTGTCCGATGGCAATGCAGCCTGCAAAGCGCTCGGCATAGATGACGGAATCTACAAGCTGGTGGTCGTGGAAAACACGGATGACGTGCACAACGTCATAGTCTGCACGTTGTGTTCCTGCTATCCGCGCTGGCTGCTCGGATTGCCGCCCGATTGGTACAAAAGCCGCAACTACCGATCGCGCGTGATCAATGAACCGCGCGACGTGCTCAAGGAATTCGGCACGGATATCGCGGATGACATGGTGGTGCGGGTGCATGATTCCACGGCCGACATGCGTTATCTGGTGTTACCCAGGCGTCCCGCAGGCACGGACGGATGGTCGGAAGATAAACTCGCTGCGCTGGTCACGCGCGACTCCATGATCGGGGTAACGTTCGCCACGATGCCCTGACGGCCGGCTCGAATTTCCATGACCACTGAGTACAATGCGGATTGCCAGTCCGTGGGCACGGCGAAGCGACCTGCATTGCCCTGTTCCAACTGAATCAACCAGGAGAGGCACGGCGATGAAGTCGCCCCGGCTCGAAGCGATCAGGAATATTGCCCTTCGCCAGCCGCGGCGGTTCCAGCCGCCGGCGAAAGGCGAAGTGCTCGTCAACGGCGACCGTCGCTACTTCATCGGCGATGCGATCGGCCAGGGCGGCTTCGGCATGGTGTACGACTGCACCGATGACTGGGGCAATCCGCTTGTCGCCAAAATCCTGATTCCGCATGAGCAGTCTTACCGCGAAGTGCGCCGCGTCTGGCAGGATGAATTGCGCAAGCTGCTCGTCATGCGTCATCCGAATATCACGTTCGTCTACGACGCCTTCGAGTTCAAGGACACCTTCTATCTCATCATCGAGCGTTGCAGTTTTACGCTGTCGCACCTGATCACGCGCCTGGGCCTGGATGCCGACCGCTGGATTCCCTACGTCGCCCGCGATGTCCTGCAGGCGCTCGACTACATCCACGCCGCGGGATACGTGCACAAGGATTTGCATCCTGGCAATGTGTTCGTCACAGAGCAGCGGCGCCAGCGCCGGATGATCAAGGAACAGGTTTGGTCTTTCAAGGTGGGCGATCTCGGCCTGACCCGGCTGGAGTCCGACATTCGGGTGTTCCAGACTCTGCTCGCCGACTGGATGCGACCGCCGGAGGCCTTCGAGCCCGAAAAGTTCGGCGCGATCGGGCGTCATGTGGACATCTACCAGACCGGATTGCTGTTGCTGGCGTTGATGCTCAAGGAAATTCCCTACTTCACGCGCGAGGAAATTCTCGGTGGCATTCCGCAATCGCTGGCTGCCAAACACGATTCCAAATTTGGTCCGGTCGTGGCCAAGGCGCTACGCCGCCACGTGGAATGGCGCACGCAGACGGCGCTCGAATTCTGGCGGGAACTATCGGCCGTTGCAGGCGGCGGGCCCTGACACGGCGGGCACCTGTCGCGATTGCAAAATTCAAACCATGACAAGGAGCGGACGGGTATGGATCTCGGGCTCAAGAAGTTGAAAGCTGTCGTGACCGGCGGTACCAAAGGCATCGGACGTGCCATTGCGGAGACGCTTGCCAGCGAAGGCGCCGACGTGGCGATCTGCGCACGCCATGCGGCAGATGTGAAAAGTGCCGTTGCCGCGCTACGGGCAAAGGGTGTCAATGCGAGCGGCAGCGCCCTGGACGTGGCGGACGGTCCGGCACTGAAAGCCTGGGTCGGCAGCGTCGGCAAGGAATTCGGCAGCATCGACATCATCGTGGCCAACGTCAGCGCGCTGGCTGTCGGCGGCGACGAAGAGAGCTGGCGCAAAGGCTTCGCGGTGGACATGATGGGGGCGGTCAATATGGTCGCTGCCGCCATGCCGTATCTGGAAAAAAGCCGTCACGGCGCAATCGTGACGATTTCCATCGTCTCAGGACGCGAGATCGATTTTGCCGCTGGTCCTTATGGCGCGTTCAAGGCCGCGCTCATTCACTACACCCAGGGTCTGGCATTTCAGCTGGCCGGCAAGGGTATTCGCGCCAATACCGTGTCGCCGGGCAATACTTATTTCGAAGGCGGCGTATGGAACCAGATCAAGGACGGCAATCCGAAGCTTTACGCGGAAGCGCTCGCCCTGAACCCGACCGGCAGAATGGGTACGCCGCAGGAAATGGCGAATGCCGTGGCATTCATCGCCAGTCCTGCAGCGAGCTTCATCACCGGCAGCAATCTGGTGGTGGACGGGGCGCTGACGCGCGGCGCGCAATTCTGATCAGCGCGCACCGGAGTGCAGAAACAAGCCGCGTCGTTTTATCGTTACGGCTATGACGGCGGCGACGATCAGCAGTGCGAAGCAGACCAGCGACCACTCAGCGATCGACAGGCCGAGGAATTGCCATACTACCTTGGTGCAATCGCCGGTGCCGCGGAAGATCATCGGCAGCGCTTCCGTGAGCGGAAAGGATTCGAGCATGAAGCCGACATCCGCGCCGCAATCGAATATTTTGGGCGGGTTGTGTTCGAGATAGACATGCCGGATCGCCACGCCGCCGCCGGTCGCGGCCATGACCACCAACACCCCGCCGTAAATGCGGCGCCCCAGCAGGCCCGGGTTGTGGATTGCCGCAACCAGCGCGATCACGCCGACCACGATGAACGCATAGCGCTGCAGGATGCACATCGGGCAGGGTTCCAGCCCGAGCGAGTGCTGCAGATAAAGTGCGAAACCGATCAGCCCGGTGCAGACCAGGAAGATCGCCAGATAAATCAGGCGCGAGTTGAATTTCATCAGATTTTCCCCATTGCCTGATCGAGGTCGGCGATCAGGTCTTCCATGTCTTCGATGCCCACCGACAATCTCACCAGGTTGTCGGTAATGCCCAGACGCGCACGCAATTCCATCGGCAATGACCCGTGGCTCATGGTGACCGGATGTCCGATCAGGCTTTCCACGCCCCCCAGACTTTCCGCGAGCGTAAATACCTTGCAGGCCTCCAACGCGCGGCGCACGCCGCCCATATCGGTTTTCAGATAAACCGAAATCATCGCGCCGAAGCCGTTCATCTGCTTTGCCGCCAGCAGATGCTGGGGGTGGTTCGGCAGCCCGGGATAAATCACCCTTTCTATCAGCGGATGCGACTTCAGCCAGGCGGCCAGATGCATGGCATTGCCGCAGTGCTGCTTCATCCGCAGCGGCAGCGTCTTCACGCCGCGCAGAGCCAGGAAACTGGAGAACGGATCCATGATCGAACCGATCGCGTTTTGCATGTACTCCAGCTTCTCCGCGATGTCGACGCGATCCCTGACGATGACGGCGCCGCCGATCATGTCGGAGTGGCCGTTGATGTACTTGGTCACGGAATGCAGCACGATGTCGATGCCCAGGTCGAGCGGGCGCTGCACGTAAGGCGACGCGAAGGTGTTGTCCACCACCGTGAGGATGCCGCGCGCCTTGCCGATCTTCGCGACCTGTTCCAGGTCGGTAATCTTGAGCAACGGATTCGACGGCGTCTCCACCCAGATCATTTTCGTATCGGGCTGGATCGCCTGTTCCAGCGAGCCGGCGACATTCGGATCGGCATAACTCGTTCTCAGGCCCATCGAGCGCTTGCGCACCCGCTCGAACAGCCGCCAGGATCCGCCGTACAAATCATCCGCTGCGACGATGTGGCTGCCCGCATCCAGCAGCTCCAGCACCGTGCTGCTGGCGGCCAATCCGGAGGCGAAGGCGAATCCCCGCGTCCCGCTCTCGAGGTCTGCAATGCAGCGCTCGAACGCATGCCGGGTCGGATTCTGCGAGCGGGCGTATTCATAGCCCGTGTGCACACCGGGCGAGTGCTGCTTGAACGTAGAGGTGGCGAAGATCGGCGTCATTACCGCGCCGGTCGCCGGATCCGGCACTTGTCCGGCGTGGACCGAGCGGGTGGCAAAGCCTTGCTTGTCGTGTTTTTTGTCGCTCATGATGGGTGGCTCAGGGTGCGCGATTGCGCAAGTGGTTCAGGACATCCATGCGGGTGACGAGGCCATAGAATTTGCCATTGTCGACGACGATGGCGACATGTCCCTTGTTGAAGGCCTCCAGCAGCTTCGGCAACGGCGTCTTCAGTCCGACCGTGTCGACCCGCTGGGTCATCGCCGTGCGTACCGGATCGCTGAAGCGCACCGGATTATCCTGTGCCGCCGTAAGCAGATCCCATTCATCGATGATGCCGACGACTTTGCCGTCGTCGAGCACCGGAAGCTGCGAGATGTCATACAGTTTCATGCGCGCATAGGCAGTCATCAGCTTGTCTTCCGGCGCAATCGTTACTGTAGCGTGCTCGTCATGGTGGCGAGTGATCAGGTCGCGCAGGTCGCCGAACTGCTCGCGCTGGAGCAGGCCCTGGTCGATCAGCCAGTAATCGTTGAAGATCTTCGACAAATACTTGTTGCCGCTGTCGCAGACGAAAGTAACCACGCGTTTCGGCGTTTGCTGTTCGCGGCAGTAGCGCAGCGCGGCGCCGATCAGTGTGCCCGATGACGAGCCGGCAAGAATGCCTTCCTTCATCAGCAACTCCCGCACCGTGGAGCAGGATTGCGCGTCGCTGATCGAATAAGCCTTCTTGACTCGCGAGAAATCGGCGATCGGCGGAATGAAGTCTTCACCGATGCCCTCCACAATCCAGCTGCCCGCTGCGCCGTATTTTCCAGTGTGGACATAGTCGGCCAGCACCGAGCCGACCGGATCGGCCAGCACCATTTCGGTCTGCGGCGACGCCTTGGCGAAGTAGCGTGCGAGACCGGTCATGGTGCCCGACGAACCGACGCCGAATACCACTGCGTCCACGTCGTGATCCATCTGTTCCCAGATCTCCGGGCCGGTGGTGGTCTCGTGCGCGAGCGGATTGGCCGGATTGCCGAACTGGTTGATGAAGAACGCACCGGTTTCCTTCGAGATGCGCTCGGCCATGTCCTGGTAGTACTCGGGATGGCCCTTGCCCACATCGGTGCGGGTGAGCATGACTTGCGCGCCCATCGCCTTCAGGTGGAAGATTTTTTCCCGGCTCATTTTATCGGGCACGATCAGGATCAGCTTGTACCCCTTCAACGCCGCCACCAGCGCGAGCCCCAGGCCGGTATTGCCGGCGGTGGCCTCGATGATGGTGCCGCCGGGCTTGAGCTTGCCGTCCTTCTCCGCTGCCTCGATCATCGAGCGGCCGATGCGATCCTTGATCGAGCCGCCGGGGTTCTGGCTTTCCATTTTCAGGAACAGGCGGCAGGGACCTGCATTCATGCGGGTGACCTCGACCAGCGGTGTGTTTCCGATCAGATCGAGTACTTGTTGCGCGGCCACTGCAGCTTCTCCTTCGCGGAATGATTCCGGTAAACAGAATTCGGACATCTGGCGCCATCAGTCGTTCCGGTGGGGCAACAACAAGCGGCGCGCGCAAGTTTACCGTGGGATGGATCAGTGGATCGAGAGGAAAGCGGCTGGTTAACCAATCCACTCGGAAGTACTGCGCCTGCTTGCACAGATCAGGAAAACGAATAAACGCTGTAGTACAGTCAAAGAATTCGATGCCTGTTCCGATCCTGGCGGACTGACCAAACCCCATCAATCCATGGCCGTACCTCACCGCAATGCTCTTGCGGGATGCCAAGGTTGTCAAAATGGCCCATAATAATAACGATTCCCATTAACCCGGGTTCTACGAACCAGCATGCCGTTGGATACTTTCCCTGAAACCGTGGCGATAGCGGACAAGTTGATGCCGCTGAGCGGCGTTGGCATTGGTCAGATTGTTACGATTCGCGAGGTCCGCACCGGCATTTCCGAGCCCGAAGGCGGAGATATCGGCCTGCGCCTGCTCGAACTCGGCTTTGTCGAGGGCGAATCGCTGCGGGTCATCGCACATGGATTTCCGGGCCGCGAACCCATTGCCGTGCGCATCGGCAACACGACCTTCGCGTTGCGCCGCTTTGAAGCCGACCATGTCCTGGTGACGGCGGCCCCGCAATCCGGAACGAAACCATGACTGCTTCCCACGCGGCGCTGCGCATCGCATTGCTCGGCAATCCCAATTGCGGGAAGACCGCGCTGTTCAATCTGCTGACAGGCAGTCGGCAAAAAGTTGCGAACTACGCAGGCGTGACCGTCGAGCGCAAGGAAGGACTGTTCGAAACCCCGGACGGGCAACGCATCCGTGTTCTTGATTTGCCCGGCGCATACAGCCTGAATGCACTGAGCCTCGACGAAACCATCACCCGCGACGTGGTGCTCGGCGCGAAGAAGGATGAGGAAAAGCCGGACCTGCTAGTATGCGTGACCGACGCCACCAATTTGCGCCTGAACCTGCGGCTGGTTGTCGAAGCCAAGCGGTTGGGACTGCCGATGGTGCTGGCGTTGAACATGACGGATGTCGCCAAGCATCGTGGCGTGGAAATCGACGTCCATGCGCTCGAGCGGGAACTCGGCATGCCCGTCGTACAGACCGTCGCCGTACGGCGCGGCGGCGCGGACGAACTGATCAACGCGATCCAGAGCCATGTGTCGGACCGGCCGACTGTGGTTTCCGCATGGAAGGCGCCCGACATCGAAGACGTGGCGACGACTCAACGCGAAGTTCGGCGCATCCTTGCCGTTGCCGTGCGCGAGCCGCCGAACGAGCTGCGCGTGGACGACGCGCTCGATCGTGTTGTGCTGCATCCGTTCTGGGGCTACGTCATTTTGTCGGTAACGTTGTTTTTGATGTTCCAGGCTGTGTTCAGTTGGGCCCAGTGGCCGATGGATGCGATCAAGGCCGCCGTCGAGGCGACCGGTGAATTGCTGAAGACGTGGTTGCCCGCGGGCATCCTGCAAAGCCTGCTTGTCGACGGCGTGATCGCAGGCGCGGGCAGCGTGCTGGTCTTCCTGCCCCAGATCCTGATCCTGTTTCTGTTCATCCTGGCGTTGGAGGATTCAGGCTATCTGCCGCGCGCCGCCTTCATGCTCGACCGGCTGATGGGGACGGTCGGGCTGTCTGGCCGCTCCTTCATTCCGCTGCTGTCGAGTTTTGCGTGCGCGATCCCCGGCATCATGGCCACGCGCAACATCGCCAACTGGCGCGACCGCTTGACCACGATCATGATCGCCCCGCTGACAACCTGTTCGGCGCGGCTGCCTGTCTACGCGCTGATCATCGGCGCCTTCATTCCGCAAAAGACCGTGCTCGGTTTCCTCAATCTTCAGGGCGTAGTGCTTTTCGTTCTGTATCTCGCGGGAATCGTGAGCGCCATGGCGGTCGCCTGGGTCATGAAGCTCGCCGCCGGACGCAAAATGCTGCATCCGCTGCTGATGGAGTTGCCGTCTTACCGCTGGCCCAACCCGAGAAATCTCATCATGGGCCTCATCGAGCGGGCAAAAATCTTTCTCGCACGCGTCGGCACCATCATCCTGTCGTTGACCATCCTGCTCTGGTTCCTGTCCTCGTTCCCGGCGCCACCAGCCGGCGCCAGCGGACCGGCGATCCAGTACAGTCTTGCCGGAATGATCGGGCGGGGGCTCGAAACGGTCTTGGCGCCGATAGGCTTCAACTGGCAGATCTCGATCGCCCTGATACCGGGGCTGGCAGCTCGCGAGGTCGCAGTCGGGGCGCTGGGTACGGTGTACGCGCTTTCCGCCACCGGCGAAAACGTGGCAGCGCAATTGACGCCGATGATCGCGCAGAGCTGGTCGCTGGCGACGGCGTTTTCCCTGCTTGCCTGGTACGTGTTTGCGCCGCAATGCATTTCGACGCTGTCGATCGTGCGGCGTGAAACCAATTCGATACGCTATCCGTTAATCATGGCGGGCTATCTGTTTTTGCTGGCCTACCTGGCTTCCTTTATTACCTATCGGGTGGCCTTGGTATTGACGGGAGGCTGATTCATGCAGACCCTTATCGCTTATTTCATCGTCGCCATCGCAATCTTCTACGCGGGATGGCTGTTCATGCCGCAAGCCATGCGCCGCTGGCTGATTGCCCGTCTCATCACGATCGTGCCTTCCTCCCGGCGCGCCCGGTTCGCGCGTCTGCAATCCGGGGCCGAAAGCGTGGGTTGCAGTACATGCAAGGGGTGTGCGACGGATGCGCCGGCGGCCTCGCCGGTCAAGACAATTCAACTGCACCGCCGCTAGGCGGATTTTCTAAAGTCGGGCTCGCTGCCGAAGGGCAGCGCGGAAGGGATCTAGCCGGCGATCGAAACCTCGCCGCGGTCGATCGAGTAAATCACGTCGAGCATCTCCCGTGAATGCGAGAGATCGGATTCCGTCAGGACGATCGACAGTCCCCGTTGCTTGAGTCCGGAGATCACCTCCGCGAGCCGTCTGGCCAGCACCGGCGCGACGCCTTCGAACGGTTCGTCGAGCAGCAGGAGCTTCGTGCCGCACATCAGCGCGCGCGCCAGCGCGACCAGCTTTTGTTGCCCGCCGGAAAGTTGCAATGCCTTGCGGCCGGAGAACGCCTCGACCTCGGGAATCATCTGGTAGACGTCGGCCAACCGCGCACGCGTATCGGCGACGCCCGCGGACCAGGCCGGGATCAACACGTTTTCCTCCACGGTCAGCGACGGTACCAATCGGCGATCTTCCGGCATATAGCCAATGCCATTGCGCGCGCGCTGGTGAACCGGTGTTTTTCCGAGCGGCGAACCGTCGAAGCTGATGCTCCCGCGGCGCGGCGGCAGGATGCCCATGACGGAGCGCATCAGCGTGGTCTTGCCGGCGCCGTTGCGGCCGATGAGGCCGACGAATTTTCCGGTCGGCACATCCATGTTCACGCCGCGCAGGATGCCCACCGAGGCGATGGAGACATCGAGCCCTTCAATGCGCAGCATGTTGTCCTCCTGCCGCAGCGTGTTGAACTTCGCCGGTAACGTATTTGCGGACTTCGATGTCTCCCAGCACCGCGGCCGGCAACCCGTCGGCAATGATGCGGCCTTCGTAGAAGGCCAGTACGCGCTGGGTATAGCGGGTGACGATATCCATGTCGTGTTCGACGAACAGCACGGTCACCTTCTGCGCGCGCACCGCTTCCATCACCATGTCCATCAGCGTGAATTTTTCGTCGGCCGATACGCCGGATGTCGGTTCGTCGAGTAACAGGATCTTCGGCTTCACCGCCATCGCCATCGCGATATCGAGCAATTTACGTATGCCTTCGGGCAGAACCCCCGCCAGCTTGTCGCGATAGTCAGTCAGCCTGAAGCGCTCCAGCATGCTGTCGACCGCTTCGCCCGGCGTGCCGATATGGTGGCTCGCATCGGACCAGTTTTTCCCGCCGGATACGACGATGCCGATGCCGACCAGCAGGTTTTCGTAAACCGACAGTGAATTGAAAAGTTGCGGAATCTGGAACGAGCGGCAGATCCCCAGCCGCGTGATCTGGCGCGGGCTCAGCGGGGTGATGTCGCGGCCGCCGAAATCGATGGTGCCGGAACTGGGCTTGAGATAACCGGTGACCATGTTGATGAACGTCGTCTTGCCGGCGCCATTGCTGCCGATCAGGCCGACTATGGCATCCTGCTCGACTGCCACGTTGATGTCCTTGGCGGCCGTGACCGCGCCGAAACTCTTGTTCAGTGCCTTCGCTTCGAGAACGATCGCCATTTCAGGCCGCCTTTCGTTTGCGGGTGAACAGCGACCACAGTCCGCCGGGCAGGAACATGATCACCACCAGCATGGTGATGCCGAGCGCCATCTGCCAGGTGTTCGGCGAATATTCATAGGCAAAGCTGCGGATGGTCTCGAATATGAATGCGCCCAGGAATGGCGCCAGAATGCTGCCGGTGCCGGAGAGGATGCCGACGAAGACGAATTCACCGGAGGTCGTCCAGTACGCCATCTCGGGATCGATGTGACCGACGGCGATCGCCGCAAGCGCACCACCGATGCCGGCGAGCACGGCGGAAATCACATAGTTCACGTGGATGACATTGCGCACCGATGCGCCCATGTATTCGACGCGCAGTTCGTTGTCGCGTATCGCCTCGGCCAGCCTGCCCATGTGCGAGTTCAGATATCGGTGCATGAAGATGCCGGTGGAACAGGCGAATACCACCGTCAATGCATAGCGCACGTAACGCTCGACCGAGGTGCCCGCCACTGTGACGCCGGCAATCTTGGACGCTGCAATGTTGAATCCATCGCTCGATCCCAGCGACGACGTCTTGACCAGCAAGCCGTACAGGATCATCGAGAACGCCAGCGACAGCATGGCGAAAAAGATGTCGCGATATTTGCGCAGCAGCAACCCGATCGCGGCCGACGCCAGGGCGGTCACGATCACGGCGGCGACCAGCATAACGGCCATGTCCGAGATCTTGAAAACCTGATCGAGCGTGCCGGCCGCGTAGGCGCCCAGGCAGTAATACAGTCCATGGCCGAATGACACGACGCCGGTGCGCATCAGCAGCATCATGCCGAGCACGACAATGCCGTAACACAGCGACACGTTGATCAGGAACATCGCCCAGCGCGGCAGGAACGGGCCGACCGCGAGCAGGATGACCGATACCGCGATGAGAATCGGGAGTGTCCGGTCGCGCTTCATATCTTGCGGGGCTCCTGCGCGCTGAACAGTCCCTTGGGGCGCACGATCAGCACGACGGCCATGACCAGGTAAATGCTGAACAGGTCGAGTTCCGGCCGGTAGTGAACGGCGGCCGAGCGCACGAGGCCAACGAGTATCGCGGCAAGGGCTGCG
>JANXPQ010000529.1 GCA_025357235.1 Betaproteobacteria bacterium | reverse complement strand
TTGCGCTGGAATTCCAGTTTCATGTTCAGATCGAGGGCTTCCCTCGTGCCGTAATAATCGATTTGCACAGAATGATCGACGACCAGGTCGACCGGAACCAGCGGCTCGATGACCTTCGGATTCTTGCCCATTTTCGCCGCGACGCCGCGCATGGCCGCCAGATCGGCCAGCAGCGGAACGCCGGTGAAATCCTGCAGAACGATGCGTGCGACCACGAACGGAATTTCATCGATTCGCGATGCATTGGGCGCCCACGCCGCGAGTTGCCGCACATGCTCTTCGCTGACTTTCTTGCCATCGAAGTTGCGCAACACCGATTCGAGCACGATACGGATCGAGACCGGCAGGCGGGAAATCTTGCCGACGCCGGCTTTCTCCAGCGCAGGCAGCGAGTAGAACTTGCCCTTCTTGCCGGCACCGGGAGAAAACTCTTTGAGCGTGTTGAACAGGCTGTGGGTCATGGTGGAATCTCCAGGAAGAAAATTCGTCAGTTGGCGCAAGGACCAGTTAGTTGGCGCAAGGGCCCAGGCGCAGGCCATTGATGATGTCCAGTATGGGCGACGTCGCAGTATCGCCATCCTTCTTTACATTTTGCGTGTCGGAGTAGGTTCCGGCGGCCGCCACGATGCGGCCGCTGACTTGGGCGGGTTTCCCGCCGAGCTGGCACGAGCCGGAGTATTGGGCGCGCTCGCCATGCCATTCGATTTTCCAGCCTGCACAGCCGCCTTTTTCTTCACGCGAAAGGAAGCCGTTGACCGGAGACATGGAATCGGCGATGTCGGCTGCAGTAATGCAGAAGCGGCCGATGAGGTTCGCCGCCATGCCGCCGGAGCGGGTGAGTTCCCAAGTCCCCGGCTGCATCGGGTTGGAATCCGCCCGCGCGGGCAGCGCGGCGGAAAGGCCGAGCAACATCAGGGCAGCGGCGCGCATCGCCAGATCAGATGACCATCATGTCGACGAACTCGTTGACCGGCATTGCCGCCAGCTTCTTGGGATCGAGACACAGGTCGAGGATCGCCTTCTGCTGCTTGGTCGGGAAACGCCGCGCCAGGTTGGTCTTGAATTTTTCGACGAGGACCGGCATGCCTTCCTTGCGGCGGCGCTTGTGGCCGATCGGATATTCGACCACGATTTCCTTGAGTTTCTTACCGTCGGCGAACTCGACCGTCAGCGCATTGGCGATCGAGCGCTTCTCCGGATCGTGATAGGCCTTGGTGAATTGCTTGTCCTCGATACAGACGATCTTGTCGCGCAATTTGTCGATGCGTGGATCCTTGGCGACCGCGTCTTCATAGTCGCCGGCGGTCAGCCGGCCAAACAGGATTGGCACAGCCACCATGTACTGGATGCAATGGTCGCGGTCGGCCGGGTTGTTCAGCGGGCCCTTCTTGTCGATGATGCGGATGCAGGCTTCGTGCGTGCGGATGGTGATCTTCTTGATGTTTTCCGCTTTTTTGCCGAGTTTCTGCAGTTCGTTATGGATCTGCATGGCGGCTTCCACCGCGGTCTGCGAGTGAAACTCGGCCGGGAAGGAAATCTTGAACAGCACGTTCTCCATCACATAGCTGCCGTAGGGGCGCTGGAACTTGAAGGCATTGCCCTTGAACAGCACGTCGTAGAAACCCCAGGTCTTTGCGCTCAGCACGGACGGGTAACCCATTTCGCCGGTCTTTGCGATCAGCGCCAGGCGTACCGCGCGGCTGGTGGCGTCGCCGGCAGCCCAGCTCTTGCGCGAACCGGTGTTGGGGGCATGGCGATAGGTGCGCAGGCTCTGGCCGTCCACCCATGCCAGCGACACGGCGTTGATGATCTCATCGCGCGTCAGACCGAGCATCTGGGCGACGACTGCCGTGGATGCCACCTTGACCAGAACGACGTGATCCAGGCCGACTTTGTTGAAGCTGTTCTCCAGAGCGATGCAGCCCTGGATTTCGTGTGCCTTGATCATCGCGGTCAGAACGTCCTGCACGGTCAACGCCTTCCTGCCGGCGGCGACAGCATTGCGCGACAGCCAGTCGGCCGTGGCGAGGATGCCGCCCAGGTTGTCCGACGGATGACCCCACTCGGCCGCAAGCCAGGTGTCGTTGAAATCCAGCCAGCGAATCATGGTGCCGATGTTGAACGCAGCCTGGATCGGATCGAGCTGGAACGGCGTGCCGGGCACCTTTGCGCCATTCGGCACCACCGTGCCCGGGACCACCGGGCCCAGCAGCTTGGTGCAGGCGGGATACTCGAGTGCTTCGAAACCGCAACCCAGCGTATCGATCAGGCAATAGCGCGCCGTTTCATACGCCTGCCTGCTGGCGATCTTGTATTTGGTGACGTAGTCGACGATATCGACCAGGACCTGGTCGGGCTTCGGGCGGACGTTGGAGATATGGGCGGACATGGATTCCTGTGTTCCTGTTTCTTTACAGTAGTGGGATTGTGATTACGACGGCATCCGATGAGGCCTGATCTTCACTTGCGCATGTCGATCGAAACCCATTTCCGGTTCTC
Source organism: Betaproteobacteria bacterium (assembly GCA_025357235.1). Taxonomy (GTDB): domain Bacteria; phylum Pseudomonadota; class Gammaproteobacteria; order Burkholderiales; family JACQAP01; genus JACQAP01. The sequence continues at coordinate 748 of JANXPQ010000529.1, read as the reverse complement.
GGGGCCGGTATAGTTGGCGCTCGGACGAATGATCTTGCCGTCCTGGCGCTGTTCGATGACGTGCGCGGCCCAGCCCGAAGTGCGGCTGATGACGAAGATCGGCGTGAACATCTCTGTCGGAACACCCATCTGGCTGTAGCTGACTGCGGAGAACCAGTCCAGGTTGGCGAACATCTTCTTCTCGCTCCACATCACCGATTCGATGTGTTCGGCGATGTCGAACAGATTCTTGTCGCCGGTGTCATCGCACAATCGCCGCGCGACCTTTTTGATTACTTCGTTGCGGGGATCGCTGATGGTGTAGACCGGATGGCCGAAGCCGATGACGATTTCCTTGTTGGCGATGCGGCGCTTGATGTCTTCCTCCGCTTCCGAAGGGGAGTGATAGCGCTGCTGGATCTCGTAGGCGACTTCGTTGGCGCCGCCGTGCTTCGGGCCGCGTAGCGCGCCAATCCCGCCGGTAATCGAAGAGTACATGTCCGAACCGGTGCCGGCGATGACGCGGGCGGCGAACGTCGATGCGTTGAACTCGTGCTCTGCATAAAGGATCAGCGAGACGTGCATCGCACGTTCCCATTCCGCAGACGGTACTTTGCCGTGCAGAAGATGGAGGAAGTGCGCACCGATGGAATCGTCGTCGGTTTCGGTCTCGATGCGCTTGCCGTTGTGGCTCCAGTGATACCAGTACAAGAGGATCGAGCCGAACGAGGCCATCAGCCGGTCGGCAATGTCGCGCGCGCCGGGAACG
>JANXPQ010000513.1 GCA_025357235.1 Betaproteobacteria bacterium | reverse complement strand
CAAGAATGAACTCCGACAACCCTTTCACCACAGAGGCACAGAGTACACAGAGAAATGCGCAAGACATGTACGCAACAGAACCGGAACTCATGAAGAATTCGATTTCTCCTGCTCGAACTCTGCGTCCTCTGTGCCTCTGTGGTTCAATCCCTACTCTTTTACGGCGCCGGTCATGCCGGCGACGTAATACTCGACGAAGAAAGAATACATGATCGCGACCGGCAGCGATCCGACCAGCGCGCCCGCCATCAAAGCGCCCCAGTGGTAGACGTCGCCTTCCACCAGTTCGGTGATCACGCCAACCGGAACGGTTTTGTTCTCCGATGCGGAGATAAAGGTCAGTGCATACAGAAATTCGTTCCACGACAACGTGAATGCAAAGATTCCGGCCGAGATCAGGCCCGGCACGGCCAGCGGCAGGATGATCTTGGTGAGTATCTGCCATCGCGTCGCACCGTCGATCAGCGCGCATTCTTCGAGTTCGAACGGGATCGAACGGAAATAGCCCATCAGCAGCCAGGTGCAGAACGGGATCAGAAATGTCGGGTACGTCAGGATCAGCGCCCAGCGGGTGTCGAAGATGCCGATCTGGAACACCATCATCGCCAGCGGAATGAACAGGATCGACGGCGGAATCAGGTAAGCCAGGAATATGGCCAGTCCGACCTGGCGCGAGCCCCTGAAACGCAGGCGCTCGATCGCGTAGGCGGCGAACACGCTCGCCGCCAGCGAGACGAACGTCGCGGTTACCGAAACGATGATCGTGTTCCACATCCATTTCGGATACGACGTACCGAGAAACAGCTTGCGGAAATGATCGAGCGTCGGCTCGACGACCCAGAACGGGTTGCCACCGGTGGACAGTAATTCCGCGTTCGACTTGAATGACGTGATCACCATCCAGTAGAACGGGAACAACAGCACGAACAGGAAGACGAGCAGGGGAATGTAAACCGTCACCCAGCGCCGGGGGAGCGATTCGAGGTAGTGCATGCCTTCGCGGGGATCAGTGCTCGCCATGGCGTCGCCCGTGATTGGTGACTGGTAACTGGTGATTGGCAAAGACCAGCGTGCGTTGCACGCCGCCGAGTCTTGCTTGTCTCTCCTCCCGCCTCTCTCCTCTCGCCTCTCGCTTCATTTGTCGCTCCCCCCCTGTTGCCATCTCCTTCGCTGCAAGCCAAAATAACTGAACAGAATCGCCGCCAGCAGGAAGGGGATCATCGCGGTGGCGATCGCCGCGCCTTCGCCGAGCGCGCCGCCGGAAATCGCGCGCTGGAAGGAAAGCGTCGCCATGAGGTGCGTCGCATTGATCGGGCCGCCGCGCGTCAGCACCCAGATGAGCTGAAAATCGGTGAACGTGAACAGCACCGAGAAGGTCATCACCACGGCAATGATCGGCGAGAGCATCGGCAGCGTTATATATCGGAACTGCTGGAACGGCGTGGCCCCGTCGATGCTCGCCGCCTCGTACATCGACGGCGGTATCGTTTGCAGACCCGCGAGCAGGCAGATGGCAACGAAGGGCACGCCGCGCCAGATGTTGGCGATGATGGTCGACATTCGGGCGAGGTTCGGTTTGCCCAGAAAATCGATGTATTGATCCATTACGCCCATCTTGACCAGCACCCAGCTCACGATTGAAAACTGCGCATCGTAAATCCACCAGAACGCGATCGCCGAGAGTACTGTGGGCACGATGAACGGCAGCAGAACGATGGCGCGCACGAAAGACTTGAACGGGATGTGTTTGTTGAGCAGCAGCGCGAGCCACAGGCCGAGCACGAACTTGACCACGCTCGCCACCAGTGTGTAAAGAAACGTGTTGTACACCGACAGGCGGAATACGCTGTCGGTCACCAGGAACTCGTAGTTCTCGATACCGATCCATTCGCCGACGCGGCCGATCTTGGCGTCGGTGAAACCGAGCCAGACCCCGAGACCCAGCGGATAAGTCAGAAAGAAAAGCAGTAACGCCGCCGCGGGCAGCATGAACAGCAGTCCGAGGACATTGCGGTTGTCGAAGACGCGGGACGCCGTGCTCACGTGCGTCCCGGTGAACAGTCCGCCCTACCGGGCTCAGCGTCAGATTTGTATTTACTTTTCACTGTTTGCTGTTTGCTGTTCACGCCTTCGCATCAGCGGTAATACCTCTTCGCCCGCTTCTCCGCTTTCTCCATGGCTTCTTTCACGGACATGTTTCCTGACGCAGCTTCCGCGACCATGTTAACGACGACGAAATCGGCCATGCAGCCGGCCGAAGCTGCGCCCATCGTGCCGGCGTAGCCGTTCGGCAGCATGTCCTTGCAGGTGTACTTGAACGGCGTATTTTTCGGATCTTCGGTCCACACCGGATTGCGCTCGTAGAAAGTCAATGGCTGCACGACGAAGCTGATCGACGCTTTCTGCCAGGCTTCGTACTGCTCCTTCTCCATCATGAAGCGCAGATATTCCTTCGCCGCATTCGGATACTTCGTGTATTTGAAAATCACGCAGGTCAGGAACAGCGCGCTCAACGTCTGATGGCCGACAGGACCGATCGGAAACGCCGCGTGGTTCATGTCTTTGGCGATCGCCTGCATCTTCGCGTCCGGCGAATTCTTCGCGGCGATGTAGATGGAGATGCCGTTGGCGGTCAGGCTGATTTCGCCGGACAGGAAAGCCTTGTTGTTGTTCGGATCCAGCCACGACAACGTGCCTGAAATGAAGGTGGGGTACAACTCCTTCGCATACTCCAGCGCCCTTGCAGTCTCCTTGCTGTTGATCGCGACCCGGTTTTGCTCGTCCACCACCCTGCCGCCGAAGGCCCAGAGCAGCCAGTGGCACCAGCCATTGGCGTCTCCCGTGGCATTGCCGAGCGCGAACCCCGCCGGCGTGCCGTTCTTCTTCAGATTCTGGCAGAGCTTCAGGAATCCATCGGTGTCCTTCGGAAATTCCTTGAAGCCGGCCGCCTTCATGTGACTCTCGCGATAGTTCATGCAATTTCCGCCGGAACCGAGCGGCAACGCGATCCAGCGGCCGCCGCTCTTTCCATATGCCAGCGCGCTGGGGTACCAGGGTCCGTATTTTTTGCCGAGGTATTCGCACAGGTCGCCAACGTCGAGCAGCTTGTCCGGGTATTGGTGCGAATCGTCGTTGGTCGAAAGGATGATGTCGGGACCGTTGCCGATGTTCGCAGCCACCGCGGCCTTGGGACGGACGTCTTCCCAATTCTCCGCATCGGTGGTGACTTCGATGCCGGTCTTCTCGGTAAATTTCTTCGTATTCACCAGCCACTGGTCTTCGTCGCCCTGAACGAAACGCTTCCAGCGCAATACGCGCAATTTCGCACCCGCCTCAGGCTTGAAGGACAACTCCTGGGCCATCGATTCGCGCGCGAGCATCGGGGCACCGAGCGCGGCACCCGCGACGGCGGATGCCTGCAGAAAATGACGCCGTGTGATTCGAGTCATGTCGTCTCCTCGTGGATGCTGTTTCAGGCGATCCGGGCACCGGACGCCGGATCGAACAGATAACTCTTGCCGTCGGCCGGCTTGAGATCGATGGTGTCGCCCGGCCGGAATGTGTGCCGCGCGCGCGATACGGCGGTGACGTCCTGACCCGCGACCCGGCAATACACCTGCGTGTCCGCCCCGGTCGGTTCCACCACGATGACCTGCGCCTTCACGCAGGCTTCGCCGACAGTGAAATGCTCGGGTCGCACCCCGATGACGACGTCGCGCCCGTCGGCCTCCCCGTTCGCAGGCGCCGGCAGCACGCAGCCCTGGGCGATCTGCACGCCGCGGCCGCCCCATTCGGTGACGAGTTTGCCGGCCAGGAAATTCATCGCCGGCGAACCGATGAACCCGGCGACGAACAGATTGGCCGGATGATCGTAGAGCTCGAGCGGCGTGCCGATCTGCTCGACCCTGCCTTCGTTCATCACAACGATCCTGTCCGCCATGGTCATCGCCTCGATCTGGTCATGCGTGACGTAGATCGATGTCGTCTTCAGCCGCTGGTGCAGTTCCTTGATTTCGGTGCGCATCTGCACGCGCAGCTTGGCGTCGAGATTGGACAGTGGTTCGTCGAACAGGAACACCTGCGGGTCGCGCACGATCGCGCGTCCCATCGCCACGCGCTGGCGCTGGCCGCCGGAAAGCTGCCGCGGATAACGGTCCAGATAATCGGTGAGCCCAAGGATCTGCGCCGCCCTGCCCACCCGCTCGCGAATCTCTTCCTGGCTTCGTCCCGCCAGTTTCATCGAGAAGGCCATGTTGTCGATGACCTTCATGTGCGGATACAACGCGTAGTTCTGGAACACCATTGCGATGTCGCGCTGTTTGGGCGGGATGTTGTTGACGACGCAATCCCCGATGCGAATCTCCCCCGTGCTGATTTCCTCGAGTCCCGCAATCATGCGCAGCAGAGTGGATTTGCCGCAGCCGGATGGGCCGACCAGCACCACGAACTCGCCATCGGAGACGGAAACGTCGACGCCGTGCACGACCTGGGTGTTGCCGAAGGATTTGCGGACCTGACGGAGTTCGACCGACGCCATTCGCTTCGCTCTATCCGGAAATCCGCGGACCGGTCGATCGCGCAGCGCAGCGGACATGGCTGACAGCAAGGAAGGTCTTGAGGCGCATTGCTGTTGCCCTCCGGTTCCGACTCAGGATGCAATCGAGTCTAAGGGAAACTGCAGCGCAGCAACAAGGCCGGCGCCGCTGCCCGGGAACGGCCATGCGGCTGTGGCATACTTACATCCCTTCAAGGTTCGGACAGAACAATAAATTAAAGGGGGAGAAACAGTGGCTGGAAGACTGAGCGGCAAGGTCGCATTCGTGACCGCCGCAGCACAAGGCATCGGCCGCGCAACCGCGCTGGCCTTCGCGCGCGAAGGTGCCCGGGTCTGGGCGACCGACCTGAACGAGGCGAAGCTCGCCGAACTCAAGGGCACGCCCGGCATCGAAGTGCGCAAGCTCGATGTCCTGCAGGATGCGGAAATCGAAAGGATCGCGAAGGAAGTCGGCACGCCGAACGTCATTTTCAATTGCGCCGGATTCGTTCATCACGGCACCCTCCAGCAGTGCGCCGACAAGGACTGGGATTTCTCCTTCAACCTCAACGTGCGCAGCCACTACGTCGTGATCCGCACTTTCCTGCCGAATATGCTGGCGGCGGGCGGCGGCTCGATCATCAACGTCGCGTCGGTGGCCGGCTCGATCAAGGGCATCGCCAACCGCTTCGTCTACGGCGCCTCCAAGGCAGCGGTCATCGGCCTGACCAAGTCCGTCGCTATCGACTATGTGAAGCAGGGCATCCGCTGCAACGCGCTGTGCCCCGGCACCGTCGATACGCCATCGCTGGGGGATCGCATCAATGCATTCGACGATCCCGTTCAGGCGCGCAAGGATTTCATCGCACGCCAGCCGATGGGACGGCTGGCGAAGGCCGAGGAACTTGCGGAGCTGTCCGTATTCCTCGCGTCGGACGAATCGATATTCATGACCGGCCAGGCAGTGATCATGGATGGCGGAATAACAATATAGATGCCGTGAAAACGCCCGGTCCCTCGGGCGTTTCAGTGCAAGCTAACATTTGCGAAGCCAATGTTATGCCGGAGCTACAATTCAATCGCATGCGGGCCATGCCCGCATCTAAGTGACGACGTGGTTAGATCAATCAAGCAGGAGATAAAAAATGAAGCTGGTACGTTACGGAGAAGCAGGAAAAGAGAAGCCGGGTATCCTGGACGCGCAGAGCGCGATTCGCGACCTGTCGGGCGTGGTCAAGGACATCGACGCGACAACGGTCTCGCCGGAAGGGATAGCCAAGCTGAAGGGCGTGAATGTAGACAGCCTGCCCAAGGTGAGCGGCAATCCGAGACTGGGTTCGCCAATCGCGAACGTACCGAAGCTGATCTGCATCGGCCTTAACTACGCCGATCACGCCAAGGAATCCAACCTGCCGATTCCGCCGGAGCCGGTGGTGTTCATGAAGGCGATCACCGCGATCACCGGGCCGAACGACGACGTGAAGCTGCCCAAGGGTTCGAAGAAGGGCGATTGGGAAGTCGAGCTGGCGTTCGTGATCGGCAAGAAGGCGCAGAGCGTCTCGGAAGCCGATGCGCTGAATTACGTTGCCGGTTACCTGATCTGCAACGATGTCTCCGAGCGCGAATGGCAGCTCGAGCACGGCAGCCAGTGGTCGAAGGGCAAGAGCTTCGATACCTTTGCGCCGCTTGGGCCGTGGTTCGTGACTGCGGACGAAATCAAAGATCCGCAGAATCTCGCCATGTGGCTGGACGTCAACGGCCAGCGCAAGCAGACCTGTAACACCAGCACGATGATCTTCGGTATCAAGAAGCTGGTGTCTTACCTGTCGTACATGTGCACGCTGACGCCCGGTGACGTGGTCAGCACGGGCACCCCGCCCGGCGTGGGCATGGGCATCAAGCCGGCGCCGCAATTCCTCAAAGCCGGCGACGAAATGCGCGTGGGCATCGACGGGTTGGGCGAGCAAAAGCAGAAGGTCCACGGCGGCTGATCCCGTCGCCAGGCCGGTTCGTCAAAAGGCGCGCTTCGGTGCGCCTTTTCTTTTTCTGTCGTGGTGGCCGCAGTTCGGTGCGCTTGGAAGTACCCGCCGCAATGCGGCACGATTGACGAAAACGCATGCGGACGTCGACAATGCGCCATTCGCATCGCATACGTGGAGGCTGAATCGTGGATCGCCGGCTGCTTGTTGGTGCTTGTGTCGGGCTGTTGTTCGCATCGGGCCCGGCTTCCGCCGAGTTTTCGGCGAGCCTGGGCGTGGAGTATTTCCGCTGGAAGGAAGCCACCACGCCAGCCGTCACGGAAACCGGGCCAATGCTGGCGCTCGGCCTCGCTTACACCCAGGAAAAGGACGACGGCCTGCTGTTCGCCTACCGCGGAAGGGCTTATTTCGGCGACGTGAACTACAGCGGCACCGGCCTGTTCACCGGTACACCCATCTCCGGGACAACCAGGTATACCGGCATGTCGAACGAAGGACAGCTTCGCTGGCGCGCGCAGATCCCGGACCGGCCAGAATATTACTTCGACTATGTGATGGCGCTGGGCTGGGACACCTGGGAGCGCAAGCTGACTTCGGTACAGAAGGAGGATTACGATGTCGCCTTTGTGCGCCTTGGCGGCGAAGTGGCGCTCAAGGAAGGCGAAGGCTGGATCTTCGGCCTGGGCGTCAAGTATCCGTTCTATACGCGTGAAGACGCCCACATGACCGACATCGGGTTCGATCGCAATACCGTGCTCAAGCCCGGGGGCAGCACAAGTCTCTACGGGAACCTCAGCTATCGCCTGAACGAGAAGCTGCGCTTGACCGGCTATTACGACGGCTACGAATTCAGGCAATCGCGCAGTGAAGCGGTCAACGGACCGCTCGGCCCCGGCACCGTATTCCAGCCGGCGAGTACCATGTCGGTAATCGGTCTGAAACTGGAATACCGGCTCAGATAGCTGTCGGGACTGCGGGTCAAAAGTCCGCAAGGCGCACGTTTGCGTGCGCCTTTTTTTATTTATAGTGGCGATCCAGAGCAATCCGCATGCGGTGCGGGAACGCAATACCGGATACAGGAGAATTCATGTCCGAGCAACACATGCACGTACACGGCGCACACGATCATGAAGTCGAGCACCAGGCCCATCACGGTCCGGGACTCGCACAGCAGGTGGCGATCTTCACCGCCATCCTTTCCACCATCGGCGCGGTGGTCGCCTACATGGGCGCAGCGACGCAGAACGAAGCCATGCTGTTCAAGAACGAAGCCGTGCTGAAAAAAGCCGAAGCTTCGGACCAATGGAATTTCTATCAGTCGAAGAGCACCAAGAGCCACCTTGCCGAACTGGCTTCCCGGCTCACGAAAGACCCGGCGCAGGTCGAGTTCTACAAGAAGGAGGTCGGGCGTTACGAACTCGAGAAGAAGGAAATCCGCGTCAAGGCGGAGGATCTCGACAAGGAATCGCACAAGATGAACGAGAGCAGCGACCATGCCCTGCATCCGCTGCACAAGCTGGAGCAGGCGCTGACGCTGATCCAGATCGCCATAGCCATGGGCTCGATAACGGCCCTGACACGCAAGCGCTGGTTGTTCGTCACAGCCATCGTTGCGGCGGCCGGCGGCATCACGCTGTTCGGCATCGCTCTGGCGCTGTAGGAGGCCGGTGATGAAGGAATGGCTGTACGACTGGGGCGGCTTGAATGTCGCCCTGTTTCACGCGATCAACGCAATTCATGCGGCGTGGCTCGACCAGTTGATGCTGGGACTGACCTGGGCCGGCGACCACGATCGCTTTTCGCTCTACGTAGCCGTCCTCGCATTGGCAAGCTGGTGGCGGTTCTCGCTCGCCCCCGCGAGCCCGACCGCGCGAACATGGATGCTGGCGGTCGCGACATTCTCGATCGGCTATCTGCTCGATGGCATGCTGGTGATCGGCCTGAAATCCGCCTTCGACTTTCCGCGCCCGCCCGCGGTATTTGCGCCGGACAGCCTGGTTGTCGTGGGCACCCCCGAATTCCACCACAGCTTGCCCAGCGGTCACGCATCGTTCGCGACGCTGATCGCCGCCGCGCTCTGGCCAACAGCGAAGAACCTCGTCGTGCGCATCGCGCTGGTTCTCTATGTAATCGGGGTATGCCTGTCGCGGCCCTATCTTGGCTTCCACTTCCCGGCCGACGTATCGTTCGGCAGTCTGATATCGCTTTTTGTCGTCATGGCGGTTCGCACCGTGCTGACAAAATGGATCCCTGCGGCGCGCAGGTAACAGGTTAGGTCTATGATGTTGCGATCGCTCCCTAGAGAATCATCATGACCCGGATCACCGCAATACTGGCATTGAGCGTGCTGCTGACGGCCAACGCGTGGCCGGCGGAGCAGCAGCTTGATTCCGACGAGCGAGGCATAACCGCGCAAGCACGCCCGACTTACTCGCTGGACTCGCAGCCCCACGTCAATCGGCTCGATTTCGAATTCCGGCCCAGCGAGTCGACCGCCTGGATGAACGCCGGCGGTGACTTCCACCTGCACGGCTGGGTGAAGCACAGAAGCCTGCTGTGCGCAACTTACCAGATGGGAATTCGTTTCGGCGTCGGCTCACCGGGCTGCTTGAACGTCGACTGGATTACCGACCCGATTTACGTCACGTCGCAATACCAGTGCAACGGTGCGCGTGTCGAGCACGGCGGCGGCGATACCTCGCCGGATATCGGCTCGCAGATTACGAAGATCACTTGCGCCGAACGCGTGATCCGTTGCAGCGGATCGTGCCGATAACGCCGATTGGGGAAATTCGGCATGCAATACGAACCAACCGGCAGCACTTTGAAACGCTGGATCGCCGTCCTGCTGTTCGCCCCGGCGCTGCTGCCGGCCGTCGCCCATTCGCAGCTTGTGGTCAACGGCGGCGTGGAATATTTTCGCTGGACCGAAGCCACTGCCCCCGAGGTCAGGGAGACCGGCCCGATGCTCACGCTCGGGCTGGCATATACGCAGCAGCGCGACACCGGGACCCTGTTCGCCTATCGCGGAAAAATCTGGGGTGGCTCGGCCGACTACGAAGGGGCAACGCTGTTTGGAGGCACTCCGCTGCAGTCGAAGACGAACTACGAAGGCGTCAGCAACGAAGTGCAGGCGCGCTGGCGCAAACCCGGAAAATCCGGGGGCAGCCTCGACGGTGTATTCGGGCTCGGCCTCGATGCCTGGCGCCGGGAGTTGAGTTCTGTGCAAAAGGAGGACTACGCCATCGCTTATCTGCGCCTCGGCGTGGAGTCCGGTGCGAACTTCGACGGACAATGGTCGGTGGGGCTCGGTGCCAAGCTGCCCGTCTGGACTTACGAGAACGCTCACTTCGACCAGATCGGCTTCGACTCGAATCCGATCCTGCATCCTGGAAAGGAACTCGCTCCGTACGGCAGCGTGGGCTATCGCTTTACCGAGAAGCTGCAACTGACGGCCTACTACGAAGGCTTCCGGTTTGGACAATCGAAGGCCGTGCAGGCAAACGAAATTGCCCTGGGACCAACCACGCTGTTCCAGCCGAGGTCGGAAATGTCGGTATTCGGGCTCAAACTCGACTACCGGCTGCGCTGAGCCAGCGCTTCGTCAGCTTGCCGTGCCCGAAAGCCGCATGACCATGCTCGACCACCGCCTGTGCACGGCGCCGATGATGGACTGGTCGGACCGCCACTGCCGCTACTTCTTTCGGCAGCTTTCCAGGCATGCCGTGCTGTACACCGAAATGGTTACGACAGGCGCGCTGATCCACGGCGACGTAGAACGGCATCTGCGCTTCGATGCGGCGGAGCATCCGGTTGCGTTGCAACTGGGTGGTTCGGATCCCGCCGAACTCGCGCAGTGCGCGCGCCTCGGAGAACAATACGGCTATGACGAAATCAACCTGAACTGCGGCTGCCCGTCCGAACGCGTGCAGCACGGCGCCTTCGGCGCCTGCCTGATGGCGGAGCCGCGACTGGTTGCCGATTGCGTGAAGGCGATGCGGGATGCAGTATCGATCCCGGTGACCGTCAAGCATCGCCTCGGCATCGATGCGATCGAGGCCTACGAATTCGTGCGCGACTTTGTCGCAACGGTGGCCGACGCCGGCTGCAAAACCTTCTTCGTGCACGCCCGCAACGCGGTGCTCAAAGGCCTTTCGCCGAAAGACAACCGCGAAGTGCCGCCGCTGAAATACGACTACGTCTACCGCCTGAAACGCGATTTCCCCGGATTGCGCATCGTCCTCAACGGCGGCGTGGATGCGCTGGACGCAATCGAGCCGCACTTGTCACGCGTCGACGGCGTCATGCTCGGACGCGTGGCCTATCATGCTCCTTACGTGCTCGCGCAGGCCGGCATGCGCGTGTTCGGCGAACCCCTGCGACCGCGATCGGCGATCGTCCATGACATGTTCGCTTATGCAAGCGATCAGGTGAAGCACGGTACTCCGTTGCGCGCCATCGTCCGGCACATGCTCGGGCTCTACCATGGCCAGCCAAACGCCAGGAATTGGCGACACAAGCTCTCCGACGCAACCCTGCTCGCGGCAAACCGGCCGGAACTCCTTTTCGAAGCCATCCCGGACGCCGAAGCGATCGCGGCATGAGTGTTCACGGCGACCTGCGGCGCCGTTCGAGGATCCACTGCGGATAGTCAGCCCTTCTGCGCAAAATCGGACCATCGTTTTGACGACCGGGAGGTCAGCTAAACGAGGGCTGGATCGTTATCATTGGACGAGGCGCGATAAAAACTCGCAGCCGTGGCCATCAGAAAGAGGGACGATTTGCACATGAGCAGACCTTGGCGCAACTTTCTTTGCGAACGGCAGCCAATCCCGGCAACCTTACTGGAACCTTACATTCAACCATCATGCGCATCCTCCTAGTCGAAGACGATCGTCACCTCGCTGACGGCGTCTCGCGCAGCCTGTCCAAATCGGGTCACACGGTCGACGCGGTAACGGATGGATTGAGTGCGGAATCCGCGCTCGGGGTGACGAACTACGACCTCGTCATCCTCGATCTGCAATTGCCGCAGCGCGGCGGCCTTGACGTGCTGCGCAATTACCGGGCCTGCGCAGGGCGCGCGCCGGTGCTGATCCTTACTGCGCGAAGTGCCGTTGCGGACCGCGTAGGTGGCCTCGATGCCGGTGCGGACGACTATCTCGCAAAACCTTTCGACCTCACGGAACTCGAGGCGCGGGTGCGTTCGCTGCTGCGCAGGGGCAGCGCCTCCCCCACGCCTGTTCTGCGCCATGGCGCGCTGAGTCTCGACACCGTGGGCCGCCGCGTCGAGATCGGCGGAGAAAGCGTGGATCTGTCGGCGCGCGAGATTGCGCTACTGGAGACGCTGCTGCTGCGAGCCGGACGCGTGGTCAGCAAGGAAGGGCTTCTGGAAAAGCTGTATGGTGCAGAGGAGCACGCGGGAGAAAATGCGGTCGAAGTATTCGTGCATCGCGTGCGCCGCAAACTGGAGCCCGCCGGCGTCGCCATCCGCACCGTGCGGGGCTTGGGATACATGATCGAAAAAATTCCCAATGCATGATACTTCGGTGCGCCGGCGGCTGATCGCCTGGCTGATGACCCCCCTGCTCGGGCTGTGGCTGATCGGCGCATGTCTGGCGTATTACTTCGTTATCGACTTCGCCAATCGCATCCACGACAGGTGGTTGCTCGATTCCGCGGTGTCCTTGGCTCAGGAAGTGCACGTGCAATCGGGCAAGGCGAGCGCCGACCTGCCCGCCGCATTCCTGCGCATCCTCGAATATGACGCCGTGGATCGCATCTACTACCGGGTCATCGGCAGCGACGGCAGCATCGTCGCAGAACAGGGGCGGATTCCGGGACCGCCGCCATTCGGTACGTTGCCGGTGTTTTACGACGGACAGATGGACGGCGTTCCCGTGCGCATCGCCGCGCTGCGCGTGGAAGAGGCGGGCGGGAGCGCACAGGTGCAGGTCGCGGAAACAGTGGTCAAGCGAAATACCCTGGCAAGCGAAATTCTCGCGGTGATGCTGCTACCGCAGCTGTTGCTGATCGGCACGGCCGGCGCGCTCATCTGGTACGGCGTCGGGCGCGGACTCGGGCCGCTCGATCGCCTGCGCAACGACATCCTGCAACGTTCGGGCAAGGATCTCTCGCCGCTCGAGAAATCCCGCGTGCCGGCAGAGGTTGCGCCGCTCGTCAACGCACTGAACGAATTGTTCGGGCGGCTCGAGCGGGCGGTCGCGAACCAGAATCGTTTCATCGCCGATGCGGCGCATCAGCTCCGCACACCGCTCGCCGGCCTGAAAACACAAGCCGAGCTGGCCATGCGCGAGGACGACCCGGTGGCAATGCGCGCCGCGCTGGAGCGCGTGCGCGCCGCAATTGATCGCAGCGTTCACATGGTCAATCAACTGCTCGCGCTCGCGCGCGCGGACCATTCCCATGAGCACCCTTTGCCGACCGCTCCCCTGGAACTCGGCCGCCTTGCTCGGGAAGCCACGGCGGAATGGGTCGGCAATGCGCTGGACGCGCAATTGGACCTTGGCTTCGAGACGGTGGAAGACGCCGCATTCATAAAGGGCAACGCGGAACTGTTGCGCGAGATGCTGGATAACCTCATCGACAACGCCTTGCGCTACACGCCTGCGGGCGGGAGCATCACAGTACGAATCTCGCGGCATGCGCAAGGCAGCCTGCTGGAAGTCGAGGATAACGGACCCGGGATCAACCCCGCCGAGCGCGAACGGGTGCTGGAACGTTTCTATCGCGGCGAAGGCACGCCGGGAGAAGGATGCGGGCTTGGGCTTGCGATCGTGCGCGAGATCGTCAACTTTCATGCCGCTGCCATCACCATTGGCGAAGGAGCACATGGCCGCGGTACACGCGTGAGCATCGTGTTCCCTGCAACCGTGCCTGCCGCCGAAAATCCGAAACAGCAAGCCGCTCCCGGCACGACCCCCGCTTCGGCGATGATGGGCTGATCGCCGTCTGCCGAACCGGCGCGCTACAATTGCGCTGGTGGGATTCGTTGGCATCTCCCGACCATTTTCGTTTCCGGCGCCCGTAACGCGCAGCTGGAAACTTGCCTTGAACCCTGCACTGCCAATTCCCCGCCAATACGCCGGATTCAGCAAAATTTAACAAGGACAAATGATGGAATATGCCAATCTCGGCAGTACCGGTCTGAAGGTTTCGCGCATCTGCCTCGGCTGCATGAGTTACGGCTCATCGAAATGGCGCGACTGGGTACTGGACTATGATGCGTCGAAGCCCTTTTTCAAGCGCGCGCTGGAACTGGGCATCAACTTCTTCGACACCGCCGACATGTACTCGGACGGCGAAAGCGAGGTGGTCACCGGGAGGGCGTTGAAGGAGCTGGGTGTATCGCGGGAGAAGGTTGTGGTCGCGACCAAGGTGCACAACCCCATGGGCAAGGACCCCAATCAGAGGGGTTTGTCGCGCAAGCACATCATGCATGCGATCGACAACAGCCTGCAGCGCCTCGGCCTCGATTACGTGGACCTCTACCAGATCCACCGCTTCGACCGCAGAACCCCGATCGAGGAAACGCTGGAGGCGCTGACCGATGTCGTCAAGGCCGGCAAGGCGCTCTACATCGGCGCCTCGTCGATGTATGCGTACCAGTTCGCAAAGATGCTGCAGGTTTCGGATACGAACGGCTTCTCGCGCTTCGTGACGATGCAGAACCACTACAACCTGGTATATCGCGAAGAAGAGCGCGAGATGAATCCGTTGTGTCGCGAGGAAGGCATCGGCCTGATTCCGTGGAGCCCGCTTGCCCGCGGTTTCCTGGCGGGCAACCGTACCAAAGAAAGCTGGGGTGCGACGACGCGGGCGAAGAGCGACGATTTCGCGCACAACATGTACTACGAGGACTCGGATTTCGAAGTCGTCAGGCGGCTGTCGGAAGTGGCATCGAAGCGCGGCGTGCCGAATGCGCAGGTCGCGATTGCATGGCTGCTGCAGCAACCCGGGGTCACGGCACCGATCGTCGGCGCCACCAAGATGCAGCACCTCGAGGACGCGGTCGCCGCGCTGTCGGTCAAGCTGACCGAGGAAGAATTGAAGTCACTCGCCGAGCCCTACAAGCCACACCCCGTGCTCGGCAATCTGAGCTGAGTACAGAACAATCCAATTGATACGCGCATGACGGCAATCCGCTTCGACACCTATTATCGTTACGACGATCTGGTGCGCTTCCTCACCGGCTGGGCGGGCGCGCATCCGGAACTCGTGCGGCTCGAGCCGGTGGGAAAGAGCTACGAAGGCCGCGAAATCTATGTCGTGCGGGTCACCAACTACAAGACCGGGCCCGACACCGACAAACCGGCGCTGTGGGTCGATGGCAACATCCACGCCACCGAGCTCGCCGGTTCGATGGCCTGCCTGCATCTGCTGCATCGCCTGATCACCGGCTACGGCAAGGACGCGGACCTCACGCGTTGCCTGGACACACGAGCGTTCTACGTGTGCCCGCGCGTAAATCCCGACGGCGCAGAATGGGCGCTCGCCGATATGCCGAAGCTGATCCGTTCCAGCACGCGACCCTATCCGTATGACGAGGAGCCGGTCGGCGGACTGAAGCGCGAGGACATCGACGGCGACGGCAGGATCCTGTCGATGCGCGTGCCCGATCCGAATGGGCCCTGGAAACTGTGCGAGCAGGACTCGCGCATCCTGGTGCGCCGCGATCCGGTCGACAGCGGCGGCCGCTACTACCGGCTGCTCCCCGAGGGCCGCATCGAGGATTTCGACGGCGTCAATCTGAGATTGCAGGCGCGCAAGGAACGGCTCGACCTCAACCGCAATTTTCCCGCGTTCTGGCGTGCCGAGCATGAACAGACGGGCGCCGGGCCGTTTCCGGCCTCCGAACCGGAGATCGCCGCGGTCACCGGTTTCATCGCGCGGCATCCGAACATCACCGCCGCGATCGCCTTTCACACTTACAGCGGCGTGCTGCTGCGCCCCTACTCGCATCTGTCCGACGAGCAGATGCCGCCGGAAGATCTATGGACCTACCAGAAGATCGGCGAGAAGGGCACCGAGATCACCGGCTATCCGGTCGCGTCCGCGTATCACGAATTCCGCTATCACCCGAAGGAAGTCATCACCGGCGATTTCGATTCGTGGATGTACGACCATCGCGGCGTATTCGCATGGACCGTGGAAATCTGGAGCCCGCAGCGGCAGGCCGGCATCACGGATTACAAATACATCGACTGGTATCGCGAGCACCCCGTCGAGGACGATCTCAAGCTGATGAAGTGGAACGACACCGCGCTCAAGGGCAAGGGCTTCGTCGACTGGTACGAATTCGAGCATCCGCAACTGGGCCGCGTGGAACTGGGCGGCTGGCAGAGCCTTTACACCTGGAGCAACCCGCCGCCGCATTTGCTGGAAAAGGAAATCGCGCCGTTCTCGCGCTGGCTGACCTGGCATGCGCTGATCTCGCCGAAACTGGAAATCCTCGAAGCGACGGCAACGCCCCTCGGCCAGGACACGTGGCGCGTGCGGCTCGCACTGCAGAACACCGGCTGGCTGCCCAGCTACGTGACGAAGATGGCGAAGAACAAGAAGCTCGCCCGCGGCGTGGTCTGCGAACTCGAATTGCCGGCAGGGGCTTCACTTGAAACCGGCAAGTTGCGCGAAGAACTCGGCCAGCTGGAAGGCCGCGCCTATAAACCGGCAACCGCGAACACATGGGCCGGATCGAGTGCAGACGAGACCGACGATCGCCTGAAAATCGAGTGGGTGGTGCGCGCGTCGAAAGGCGCGGTGGTCAAGCTCATCGCCCGTCACGAGCGCGCCGGCACGGCAACCGCAGCCGTTACGCTCGCCTGAGGTTGCCGCATGACGACGTCCAAGAGCATCAGCAATACGATCGGCTTCGCTTTCGTCGTTGCGGGCCTGCCTCCACTGGCGCTTGCACTCGGCTGGCTGACCGTGCCTTCCGAGAGCCTCCCCGTTCCGTTGTGGACGATGGGCTGCGGCGGTGCAGCGCTCTCCTTCGCCGGGCTGTCGCTGCTGATCCCGGAATCGCTTTCGCGGCCGCGTGGTTTGCTCGCCGCGTTGTCGGTCACGGCTCTGGCGATCCTCTTCGACTGGATCGCCTTCGGACGCGTGCAGGGCGGCTGGCGCTTCATGCTCGACTCGCTGATGAATTCACTTGCCCTGCGCCAGAATGCAGCGCACGACGTCGTAGTCCTGTTTGCCGTGCTGCTGACCTTGCTCGCCCTGTGGGGCTGGATACATTGGGCCCGCCATATGCTGGAACGCGACGCGGGAACTCCCTTGAAAAATGCCGGTCGAAGGCGCAGTTCGAAGGAAAACATCGAATGAACATGTCATGCAAAGGAGAATTTTGTTGAAATCGAGACTAGCGCTTATCAGCATCATCGCCGCCGGCACCATTTCAGTCCTGGCTGCGTTCGCAACGACCGCGGCCTATGCAGCGGATACGGACCAGAAGTACACCAAGGAAAAGTTGAAATCAGATGTCAAAGGCGCAGGAAAGGGCGTAAAAGATGCGGCCGTAGACGTCGGCCACCAGGTCGGTAGCGGCACCAAGAAGGCCTACCAAAGCGACAAGGCCAAGGTCAAAAAAGACGTGAAGGACGGCAAGCCCGGCGACGGCAGCCTCGCGAAGAAGAACGAAAGTACACCGGCCGTAACCGAAGGCCGGAAGACCAACTAGCATCCGGTTTCAACAAGCCTCGCAGGAATCCGTATCATGGCCGGCATCCCGAAAGGATGCCGGTTTTTTATTTGATCAAGGTACCCTCTTAAAACCACACTCACTGCAGAGGACGCGGAGGAAGAGCAGGAGATTTTTTGCGTTGACACCGTTCATTGGCTAACGGTCCATCACGGTGAAGGTTGGCGGTACTGATCCATGAACAGTCACGCCACTTTTCATCCCGGCTTGCCTTTCCTTGCTCTTGTATTTCCTCTGCGTCCTCCGCGTCCTCTGCGGTGAGCGCTTTTCGAGACTTGGATGATCACCGATCCGCTTTTCTATGCGCTCGCAATACCCGCGATCCTGCTCACCGGCATTTCCAAATCGGGATTCGGCGGCGCGATGGGCGGCCTGGCGGTGCCGCTGCTGTCGCTCGTCGTCCCGCCGGCGCAAGCGGCCGGCATCATGCTGCCGATCCTGTGCACGATGGATGTCATCGGCCTGCGGCGCTTCGCGGGATCCTTCGACTGGCCCAACCTGCGCATCATCCTTCCCGGCGCCGTCGTCGGCATCGCGCTCGGCACACTGTGCTTCGGATTGCTCAACAAGGGCTGGTTGCTGCTGCTGGTCGGCACGATCGGCGTGGGATTCCCGCTGCTCAACTGGAGCGGCCTCGCGCGCCGGCAGCAACCGGCCGGCGTATCCGTCGTCAAGGGCGGGTTCTGGTCGGCGATGTCCGGATTCACCAGCTTCGTCTGCCACAACGGCGGCGCGCCGCTGCTGGTCTACCTGATGCCGCAAAAGCTGGAGAGAAAACTCTTCGTCGGCACCACGGTGATGTTTTTCCTGGTGGTGAACTACGTGAAGCTGGTGCCCTACTACTTCCTCGGCCAGTTGCATTTGCGCAATCTGCTGGCTGCGCTCGTGTTGCTGCCGCTGGCGCCGGTCGGCGTGTACATCGGCCTGTGGATGCAGGGCAGGATCACCGACAGCATGGTTTACCGCTGGGCCAACATCCTGCTGTTCGCGACCGGCTGGAAGCTGATCTGGGACGGCGTTTCGATGCTGGCTAAACAGAACTTGATCTAATCCCGCCTTGGCTATTTGGCCAGCCGCTTGCGGATTGCCTTCAGTTCCCGTCGCCGCGCGAGGTCGGCCTTCGGGTAGGACATGCGCAGATCTTTCAGCGCATTGAGAATGATCTGGGAGATGATCAGGTGGGCATTCTGCTTGTCGTCGGCCGGCACGGCATACCACGGAGAATTGGCAGTGCTCGTCGCGCCGAGACACGCCTCGTAGGCCTCCTGGTATTGCGTCCAGAATTTCCTCTGCTCTATGTCCGCCATGCTGAACTTCCAGTTCTTGTCCGGCTCATCGATCCGGCGAAGAAAGCGCTTTCGTTGCTCCTCCTTCGACAGGTGCAGGAAGAACTTGATGATCCGGGTCCCATTGCGATACAGATGGTTTTCCAGGCCGGTAATCGACCGATAGCGCTCCTGCCAGAAGTCCCGCACCTCCAGCGCTTCAGAAGGCAACCCTTCGCTGCGCAGAATTTCCGGCTGCACGCGAACGATCAGCACCTCTTCGTAGTAAGAGCGGTTGAAGATGCCGATCTGTCCGCGTTCGGGCAGGCACCGGGTGGTGCGCCAGAGGAAATCATGCGCCAGCTCCGCGGTACTCGGGTGCTTGAAGCTGTACACCTGGCAACCCTGCGGATTCACGCCGGACATCACGTGCTTGATGGCGCTGTCCTTGCCGGCCGCATCCATGGCCTGAAAAATCAACAGCAGGGAATGGTCGTTGTTGGCATACAGCAGGCTCTGCTGCACGGTGAGATCGGCGAGGTACTCCTCGATCAGTTCCCGGTAGTGATTGCGCGATTTGTACAGGGGTTTGATGGTCGTCGGGCGCTTTTCGAGCCCGGCTTTCTTACCTTCCAGAACACGAAAATCATCGCAATCAATCTTCATCTTTATTTCTCCTTTAGCGCTCACGATATTCGGGACATGGTGGATACGGCATTGGGAACGCGCCATTTGATCATTGTGACCTTCACGGCATCGTTCACAACGAGACACGCAACCATCGCATACACAAAAATCGCGAGCGGCTGCCACCCCGGTAATGGCGTGAGTCCCGGAATACCCACGAACGTCAGGGCGGTACCGGCAAGCGCGTCTGCCATGAGTGCCGCCACGAGGGTCTTGCTGGGCATCGTCGCCCAGAACCAGCGGCGTTCGCGCGCGGACACGATGGAGAACACGGCGAAGTAGAGCAGCGTCAGGAAGCCGAACGTATGGAGGGCATTGTCGTCAGTCGCCAAGTCGAATCGCGACCAGCCGATCCACAAGAGCAGGAGTGTTTCGGCCACCATGGCGACGCCAAGTACGACCGATACCATGATGAAACCACCGATGTTCCATGTCTCCGGCTTCATGGATGGCCGAACGTGGTCAGTGGCAAGGGCAATCTTGGCAAAGTCCGTCATGAAGACGAGCAGCAGCATCGCAAATGCGGAAACGACGAACTTGCCGGTCACCACAAACGCGATGGCCACGAAGGCCGCCTTCAGGATCGTCCGGCTGATTTTGTTGATGATCCACGTCAGGATGCGCTGGTAGATGGTCCGACCCTGCTCGACCAACGCCACAATGTTCGTCAACCCGGGCTCGGTCAAGACGACGCTGGCGGCGCCCTTGGCGACATCGGTCGCGGTGCTGACGGCGATGCCCACTTCGGCCTGGCGTAGGGCGGGCGCATCGTTGACGCCGTCGCCCGTCATGCCGGTCACATGCCCCGCGGCCTGCAGATGCTGCACTACGATGTACTTGTCCTCGGGATACACTTCGGCGAAGCCATCGGAACCCGCCAGCAAATCAACCGCCTCATTGCTGGCCGGGGCGCTCGCGGCCTTCAGGTCCGCGACACAGCGGATGTTGGGCAAGCCGACTCCACGCGCGATTTCACTCGCGACCGCCAGCGCGTCGCCCGTGAGCATCTTCACCGCAACGCCGTGGTCGCGAAGCGCGGCGATGAGCTGCTTCGC
Organism: Betaproteobacteria bacterium; assembly: GCA_025357235.1. Classification (GTDB taxonomy): domain Bacteria; phylum Pseudomonadota; class Gammaproteobacteria; order Burkholderiales; family JACQAP01; genus JACQAP01. Next base: position 972 of record JANXPQ010000513.1, on the reverse strand, counting down.
GTCCGGCCGGGGCGGATCGTACAAGCTCACCAATCCGACCAATGCGGGGGCAGCCGTTTCGGGGCCGCGCGCCACCGCCAGCGTCCGATATCCTTTCAGTGCCGATTCGCTGACCCGCGCCTCCAGCGCCTCGATCGCCGGGGGTTGCAGTCCGCAGGCCTCGGCTACGGTTCGCACGGCGCCTTTCATCACGCGCAGCCGCTGTCCGTTCTGTTCGACCACGGCTTCCGTCCGTCGGTTTTTTGCATCAAACGGCGCGAAGGAGACTGGCGTGACCGCAGGCACACCCTCGAAGATGTGCCGCTCCTTCGCCGCGGCAAGGAACGCCAGGTCGATCGGATCCTGGTTGGCTTCCTGCGACGCGAGTGCGCCGGCGAACAGCACGTCCGATTCCGTCGCGTGCTCCAACGGAATCACGCCGGTGACAGCCAGCTGATTCATCGTGATCGTGCCCGTCTTGTCGACGCAGAGCACGTCCATCGTCGCGGCATCTTCCGCGGCGCTGAGGCGCGTGACGAGCACGCCACGCTTCGCCAGCTCCTTCGAGCCGACGGCCATGCTGACCGTGAACATGACGGGGAGAGCGACGGGCACCGCGCTCATGAGCAGCACGAGCATGAGCGGAATCATCTCGAGGAGCGGCGCGCCGCGGATCAGAGACAGCACGATCACGACGCCGAGCAGTGCCCCGACGATGACGAAGAGCGAGCGGACGACCTTGGCCACGACCGCTTCGATGTGGAGCTTCGGGCGGGCTTGCTGAACGAGCTCGGTGGTGCGACCGAAGTACGTCTTCGCCCCGATCAGCATGACCACGCCGTTGCCTTCGCCGCGCCGGACGACGGACCCGGACGAGAGCACTTCGCCCGGCGCCTTGTCCGCGTCCTTCGATTCGCCGGTGAGGGCGGACTGGTCGACGGTCAACGCGCCCGAGAGCACCTTGACGTCCGCCGGGACGATGTCGCCCGAGCG